>DASWQD010000296.1:0-12062 GCA_036398255.1 Gemmatimonadaceae bacterium
GTTGCGCGACCGCAAGCGCTGGTGCGTACCGTGTGCTGCCTGCACCTGGACGCGCATCCTTGATAGCGTTACGGACGACAGCGATATCGCCCGTCGGCCCCGCAGTCGCGGTCGCCTCATGATCGAAGAGCACGAGCGTGGCCCGATCTGCCGCACCGACGCTGGCGATCGCACGCTCCGCCGCTGCTGTCGCGCGAGACCACCGATCTCCATATGCCATGCTGTATGAACGGTCGAGCAGCACCACGAGCTCGCGAGGACCCGCTCCGGCACCGCTCGCGCTCCGCGACTCACGATCGAGGAAGGGTCGAGCGAACGCCAGCGCAAGCAGCGCAAGCGCCAGACAACGCAGCGCGAAGAGCGCCCAGTGACGAATGCGCTGGCGACGCACCGATCGAAACGGCACACGCCTCAGGAACATGAGCGACGGAAAGACGACAGCGTTTCGCCGCTCGCGATTCACGAGATGCACGATGACCGGCACCGCTATGGCGGCAAGCCCAAGCAGAAAGAGCGGAGCGAGAAAAGAGAAACTCATCGGATCCGACTCATCCGCTGGCGGTCAGCGAGATATGCGAACAGCGCGTGATCGAGCGGCTGCGCAGTATTGAACAGCGCATAGTCGATGCGCTCTTCGCGCATCAGACGGGCGAGCGTGGCAGTGTGCTCCTGCACCAGCGTGCGATACTGATCGCGCAGCAGGCCCGGCACTACAGGAATCGCTTCGCCGGTCTCCATGTCCTCGAAGTTCGCCGCCTCGTCGAATGGGAGGTCGAGCTCCGCGGGATCCAGCACCTGAAGCACGATGAGATCATTCCCACGGTTCCGAAGACGAGCAACTGCGCGCACCACACGCTCCGGCTCGTCATACAGATCCGAGATGATCACTATGATCTGTCTGCGGCGCGCGTGCTCCGCGACCTGACGCAGCGCAGCGTCGATGTTGCTCTGCCCGCTGGCATTTGCGCGCGAGATCGTCTGGAGCACGATGGGCAGATGTTTTGCCGCCGGCGGTACGTAATCAGCGATGCCGGAGGCGAACGTGACGAGACCTATGCGATCGCGCTGCCGGCTCGAGAAATAACCGAGACATGCCGCGAGATACTTTGCGTACTGAAGCTTCGTGATGTCGCCGCTCCCGTATCCCATGGATGCCGACACATCCAGAAGAAGCAGGAGATTGGTGTTGGTATCCGCCTCGAACTCCTTCACGAAGTACCGATCACTGCGGCCGAACAGGCGCCAGTCGATACGGCGCAGGTCGTCACCCGGCATATAGGCGCGATGCTCGGCAAAGTCCATCGACGCGCCAAGGTTGGGTGAGCGATGCAAACCGTTGATGAACCCTTCCACCACGGTTCTGGCGAGCAGGTCGAGATTATCGATCTTCGCCAGTACACGAGGATCGATGAAGCTCGTCCCCGTCCCCGTGTCGCGTGCCCGGCCGGTGAACATCTCCTACATCCCTGATTTGGGTGTGGGAACAGCGCGAATCAGCTGGTCGATGATCTGATCCGTCGTCACCCGCTCCGACTGCGCGTTGAAATTCATGATGATGCGGTGACGCAGAACAGGTCCCGCGAGTGCGCGAATGTCTTCAAAGCCGACGTGGTAGCGTCCGTTCATCAATGCACGCGCTTTTCCGCCAAGAATGAGATACTGGGCGGCGCGCACTGACGCGCCGTACTGCACCCACTTCTTGATGAAGTCAGGCGCGTCCTTTGACGACGGCCGGCTCATGCGCGCGAGAGTGACCGCGTAACGCGCGACCGCATCCGACGCGGGAACTTTACGTACCAGATTCTGGAAAGCGACGAGCTCGCTGGCCGTCACGGCTCGTCGCGGCGCTTCACCAGCGATCGAGGTCGTCGTCTGAACGACCTCGACTTCCTGGTTCTCATCGAGGTAGTCGATCACGATCTCGAACATGAATCGGTCGAGCTGCGCTTCAGGGAGCGGGTACGTGCCCTCGAGCTCGATCGGGTTCTGCGTCGCAAAAACGAAGAAGGGCTCGTCGAGAGTGTACGTGCGTCCCTGGATTGTGACGCGGTGCTCCTGCATCGCTTCGAGCAACGCGGACTGCGTCTTCGGCGGTGTGCGGTTTATCTCGTCAGCCAGGACAACGTTGGCGAAGATCGGCCCCGGCATGAACACCAGCTGTCGTCGTCCGGTCGCCGAGTCCTCCTGAATGAGATCGGTCCCGGTGATGTCCGACGGCATGAGGTCGGGGGTGAACTGGATGCGCGAGAACTTGAGATCCAGTGCCTGCGCGATGGTGTGGATGAGGAGCGTCTTGGCAAGGCCCGGCACTCCGACAATCAGGCAGTTGCCGCCGGCGAAGAGCGCAGTGAGCACCTGTTCGATTACCGCCTCCTGCCCGATGATGCGCTTGCGCAGCTCGGTGATGATGTGGTCGCGGCCCTGCTTCAGGCGAGACGCAAGCTCGATATCGGTAGTCGAGGACAGTTCTGGAGCTTCGAGCGAGGTCGCCATTATCGAGTCATCCCGTAAATGATGTAATTGACCGCCAGCTTGCAGGTACCTAGTGCGTCAACGCGTACATCAGGTAGTTCACTCCCAGCTTGTATGCTTCGTTCGACAGCTCGATCGGCACAAACCCGGCGTCCGACCACTCCCAGTAGTCGCCGATGTCGTTGTTGTAGTTCACGATCACCATGAGGCGCTTCGACGGGTCGTTGTCCTCGAAGATGCCATGGAATTCCGACGTAAGCCCGAAGTATGGATGGCGATAGTCGAGGGAAGTAATGTGAAAGAACGAATCGAAGATCGGGTGTGACGGATCCAGCCGGACAATGCGCGCCTGCGGAAGCACTTTCTGCATCACCAGCTCGAAGTTGAACCAGTGCTCGCCGAAGAAGTCGTCGAATATGAGAAACCCGCCCTTCTGCAGGTACGTACGCAGTCCGGTCGCTTCAGCATCCGTTACCGTCCAGAATCCCGGCTCCGACAGATACGCGATCGGGAAGCGATGCAGCTCCGGATCGTCGGCGGTAAATACGTTCCCGCCGTTCATGTAAGGACGAATGGAGCTCAGCTCCTTCAGGATCTTCATCAGATTCCGCTCTGCGCGTGGAAAATCGTGGTCCCATTTGAGATCGCGGCGACCGCCACCCTCGCCGAAGATCGGGTTGAACCTGATCCGCGCGAACGTGAAGCGCCCGTCGTACGGCGCATTTCCGGCAAATGGCACCACCTCGCGATCCCGCCGCCCACCGCCGATCTCCTGCGCGGCAACCATCGCTGCGAAGAGCGTGGTGATAATGCCGACCGTGAGCAGGCGCTTCATTTACGTACGGCTCCTTCCGGCTGGAGCTGGAGAAGCAGGATCTGCGCACGCTCGAAAGCCGGCGCCTCCTCCAGCGCGAGGAGGACCTCGCGTCGAGCCGCGGTGCGATCGCCCGCTTCCGCAAGCGCGAGCGCAAGCTGATAGCGCGCTTCCGCTCGATCCACCGGATCGAGCGCGACGATCGCGCGCCGCTCCCGGACTACTTTCGTCTTGTCTCCAGTTGCTGCCAGATGCTCAGCGAGCCGCACGTGAATGGCTGGATCGTACGGCGATATCCAGATCGCGCGCTCGAGGGCCGCGGCAGCGCCGCTCTTATCACCAAGCTTCTCGAGCATCTCCGCGAGCGCAATGTTCGAGGCATAGTCTGACTCGTTGAGCAGTGTGTGCGCCTGCAGCTCCGCCGCTGCGCGCCGCATATCGCCAGTCGCCTTGTAAGCTTCGGCAAGATGGCGGTACGGACTCTCATCATCCGCGTATTCAGGGAAGAGCGCCTTCGCGCGCTCGAACACGGTGATCGCCTCCGCATTCTGACCACGAGCTAGGAGCGCGCGACCTTCCGTTATCAGCGTGATGAACTGTCCGCGCGGTGGCGCATCCGGTGCACTACCCGCGGCGACCGCGGCAATCTGGCGGGCAAATCGCTCACGCACGTATGCATCGAACCGTTTGTCCAATTCCTCAGGAGAGATCTTGAGTGCACCGCGAATCGCGCGTTGCGTTCCGTCGCCAGCCCGATATGCCTTGAGGATGTCCACAATTGCTCGCGGGCCGAATTGCTTCTCGATCATTTCGCATACCAGCGACGCCTGGTAGTAGGCAAGCCCGATCTGTTCGGGAAACGCCGGCCGTGTGAACGCATCGTTCATGCGACTCACCGGTGGCATCCGCCCGCGCGTGTACGCGACGAGAAAACCCATCGGCGTATCCGCCCCCCATCCTGGTCGCGCGCGTCGCTCCTCGAGAACCGAGATGCCCTCGGACAACCATCGCGGAATACGATGATCCGTCATGCCGAGCGTAAAGGCATGCGCAAGCTCGTGCCAGACAGTCGAGCCCCAGTTGTATTCGCCGACCTTCCGTGCCGAAGGCGAATGCATCGCCAGCACGCTGCCGAAGCTCACGCCCAGCGCGCCGAGTCCGGGCAGGCCAACCGTGCGCACCGAGAAGTCGCCGTGGCTGCGATACACCTCGAGACGAATGGGCGTCGGTGGCTCGTATCCGTACCGCGCCGCCAGCTTCTCGAAACCTTCGTTCAGCAGCTCGAGAAGATAGGGAGAGAGCAGCGTTGCCTCGCGGCCGTGGATAATCAGGTGAAAGCGGTTCGTTCGTGTTTCGCGATACTCACCGAACGTATCGAGGAGATCGAGAGTGTTCTTGATCCATACATGATACGGGTCGCGCTTGAACGCGCGCTCGAGGTGCACGCGTGCGGTGTCGAACTGCCCGACACGCAACGCATTCATTCCAAGCGTACCTCGTGCCAGCGACGATGCAGAATCCTGTGCGACTGCGCGGCGCGCGAAATCCACGGCGTCACCATATCGCCGGTTGCGGCTCGCGACCTCGGCCAGGGTCGTGTGCAGGATGACCGATCGAGGATCACGCTCGAGAGCGCGACGGCTCGCTTCGTCGAACCCCTTGCGATCGTTCCGCATGTAGCGGCTTGAAGCGATCAGTGCATGCGCGAGCGGACTTCCCGGATCCGTCTCGAGCGCGCGCACCGCCTCGCGCTCGGCATCCTCGTAGTCTTCGCTGTCCATCCGCAGGCGGGCGAGCATCAGCCTCGCATCCACCAGCCGCTCGTTCACGGCGAGGCTTCGCCTCACGAGTGAGTCGGCGCCTCGTCCCCCCTCGAAGTCGAGGACGCGCGCTATCCCAAGGAGTGCGCGCGGCTGCGATGAATTCTCACGGAGCACGCCGGCGAACATCTGCCGGGCATCGGGGCCGTTGTACTTCTCGAGGAACATCTCTCCGAGCTCGATCCGCGCCTCGATATTTCCGGAGTCTGCCCTGATCGCAGCATCGTAGGCGCGGAGCGCATCCTTGAAGAGCTGTGGATCATCTGCGCCGAGGTAGCGACATGCGCGAGCGACCGCGAGCAGCTCGGCCGAAGTGAGGCGGCTTCCACGCGAGTTGTAGATGTCGATGAAGCGGTCGAAGATTCGAGCGGCGCCGCTTTGATCTCCACGATCGAGTCGAAGCTCACCGAGTCGCAGCGTGGCTGTCAGGCTGTCGCTCGCGCGTTGTGCAGCGGCACGAGCATACACGCTGTCAGCGGGGGCGAGTCGTCCGCGAATGCGGAGCAGGTCGCCGAGCGGGACGAGCAGCTCCGTGCCTCCGTACTTGCGGGCAAGCGCTTCTGCGTCGTCGTAGCGGCCACGCTCGGAGAGCGCACGCACATGGTGTCTGCGCGCCGACACGGCGATCGTGCTGTCCTTTGAAGTGGCGAGCTGAGCAAAAGCGGTAGCCGCGCTGTCGTATGCGCCGCGACGAAGTAGAGCACGCGCATCGTCGAGGCTCACGTCATCATCCCGAGGCGTGAAGGCGGCGCACGCCACGAGCGCGATCAGCAACACTGCACTGCCGCGCCCTCGCCCTGTCATGGCGACTTCCCCTCCCTTAGCGCCTGGTTCACGCGAGCGAGCTCGACCAGCAGGCGCTCGAGCTGACTTTGATACGCCTCGGCGGTCATCGTGTCCTTGCGGCGACGGAGCGAGTCGACCTGCGCCTCTAGCTGTTCCTTTCGCATGACCATTGCACGGTTGGAGTCATTGCCCGTCGCAGCCGTTGCCGTTCGCGCGCCGATGATGAAACGACGCGCGACTCCCTCGTCATTGAGCATGGCGTGCTCGGTCGGCAGTCTGGAGTCCGTTTCGTACGCTCGCGTGACCTCACGCTTCGCGTACGTGAATGCCTCGAGCAGCGAGACGCGCTCGTCCTTGTCGGTATCGGCGCCCGTCGCCGTAAACGCGGCAACGAAGTATTTCGGGAAGAGCGTCTCATTGCGCTCGTATGACGACTTCGTCGCCGTAACCACGAGGCGATTACGAGCTGAAAGGACAGACATGAAATCACCGCTCGCGCTCGCTGCATTGACGACAGCGACTTGTTTCGTCTTGAGCGGTTCGAGCATGACGGCAAGCTCGGCCGCCGTGAGATCGGGGCCAGGGAGGTTGAAGCGTGAGTCACTCCCGGCGTGACTGCCATGACCGATAAGAATGAGAAGTACGCGGTCGCCGCTCCGCGCGGCCACTCGCGCGATGGCCTGCGTCAGCTCCTGCTTGGTCGACTTCCCATCGATCCGCTTCGTATCCCGCGATGGATCCTCCGCCAGGTAGGTGATGTCGTCGAGCGTGAATCCATGCCTGACTACGAGTGCATCGACGAGCGACGACCCCGCCGCGTGAAACGACGCAGCGTATTGAGGCTCACCGCTGGCACCGGTGACGATGATGACGTGCGTCTGCGCATCGAGACCGCCGCCGCCGAGTACGGCGGCAAGTGCAAGGGGTAACATCAGGAGTCGAAGTCTCACGCCAGCCCCCGTTTGCGCCGCAGCAGCCATTCAGCGGAAATCAACGTGAGCAGAGCGATGAACATTGCCGGCGTGTCCCACAAGTCCAGCTGTTCTGTGACTGTCGTGCCACTGCTCGTGTACACCATGTCCCGCGCGAGCGCTTCGGCGTTTTGTGGCGTGTAGTAGCGCCCACCTGTCTCGCGTGCGACTCGCTCGAGCAACGCCGGCCGCTGCGCCGCGCCGAACATCTCCTGCTGAATGTCGTGCGCCACCACATAGTCCTCGCCGCCCGTGATGACGCTGTCGCCGAAGCGAGCGCTTACGCGTACACGGTAGAAGCCCGGCTCTTTCGCTGTGAAGCTGCCGCGATACTCGCCGTCCTTGTCGACAATCCACTCCAGCGGAACGTCGAGCGGCTGACCGTCGGGACCTGTCACATTCGCGCGGACCGTTGCGCCGTTGACGGCGAGAAAGCTCTCGTTGTTCACCTGCGCGCGTACTGCGACGACCTCGCCGGGAGCGACGTGATCGGGCGCCGTCATCGTCACCCGCTCAGGCACATTGCTCACGAGCCAGCGCAACATCTGGCGCCAGAACGTCTCGTGCGTGGCGTCATCCACCGCTATGGTCGCGTGCATCTGCCACACCCATGAATCCTGCACGGGGAATGCGATGACCTTCCCGCGTCCGTAGCGCTGGTGTGCCAGCACGATCTGTCGCTCGCGACCACCGCTGGAAGTGTCCTGACCGACGAGCAATGCTGTTGCTCCCGGCTTGGCGCGGCCGATGCGATTCACCGTCGTCAATGCCGGCAATGTCTTCCACCGTGCGAGCGACGCCTGCTCGTTCGCACCGAACTGTGTGGCCGGATGCATCGCCCCGGCAGGCGTCGGTGAAACCTGGAGCTCGGCAAAATATTCCGCGCTGTTTTCATCGGTACGCGTGACTTCCACCGGCATCACGTCAGCCAATGGAGTATCGGCATATCCGCCTTCCGCGAACGCGCGCCGTCCGCCGAGCAGCAGCAGTCCGCCCCCGCGCTCGCCCACGAAATCCGCCAGCATCCGCAGCTGTTCCACCGTGAAGAAGGCGGCTTCGACACTGCCGAGTATGACGGCCCGGTAGGTGAACAGCTCTTCGCGCGTTTTCGGGAATCCCGCAACGAGCTCCAGACTGTCTTCCACGCCCAGCCGCAGGAACTTGTTCTCGGCGGTTCGCTGCAGCGCGACGAGCCTGAGGTTCTCATCGTCACGTACTGCGCGACGCATGAACTTGAGCTCGAAGCGCGGCTCTCCTTCCACATACAGAATCTTCTCGGCGCCATCTGTCACAGTCACGAGCGCATTGCGCGCATTGTTGTCAGCGATGAGCTCGCCGGTCTCGCGCGCGATGCGGAAGCGAAGCTGCCGCGGACCGGTTTCCGATGTGACGACGCGCATCCGCACGGGAGACTCCTCGCCGTCGCCACTGAGCGTTATTTCCTCCGACGCAACGATTCGTCCGCCGTCCTCGGCGAGCAGTCGCACCTTGCGACCGGCGAATCCCCGTTGCGCGATGACGACGTTCGCCACTAATGCTGTGCCGCGGAGAGCGGTGTGCGGCATCTCCACTCTCGTGATCTCGATGTCGCGCTCAAAACGCGAGGTGCCGACTCCGATCGTGTACACCGGAAGCCCGCGCGCATTTAGAGCGAGCAGCGGTTCAGCCAGCGCGCTCGCGGAGTTGTCCGCGCCGTCGGTAATCACGACCATGCCGGCGAGCGGAACAGTCGAGAGATCCATGCGGGCGCGATCGAGTGCAGCGCCGAGATGTGTGCGCCCGCCCTCAAATGTGAGAGCGCGGCCGTCGGGCATCGGCTCGGCGGCTGACGAGAAACGGTAGTAACGAAGCTGAAAGCGCTCGCCCAGGGCGCGAGCGAGTGCACTGTCACGTGTTCCGAGCAGGCGCTGCGCCACCTCCGCGCGGGTGCGTCCGTCCGCGTCGGCGATGCGCATGCTGCGGGAGTCGTCGATGAGAATCGCGACTGCATTTTTTTGCGGAACGGCCGTCGAGACCAGGAGCGTCGGCCGCAGGAGAGCGAACCCGGCAAGCCCGAGAATGGCGACGCGAACTCCGGTCAACAGCAGACGATCGCGTGGTGTGCTTTTCCCGCGGGCGCGGCGGTAAGCCCACGCGAGCGCCAGGGCGAGCGCGCCCACTGCAACGACGATCAACATCGGCCACGGTGCAGCGAGAGCGAAGTCACCGCGCTCGAACACGACCGGGCGGTACTTGAAGAGCGTCTCGACGAACGCGTCCATGCCGGAATCATACGCGGCGGACCGAGGGGGCGCACTACACATTACATCCTCATTACAACTCCGCAAACGGTGTTACTCATATAGTAGGGGGAGCTACAATGGACGAGATCAAGGGAATCGCACGGGTCAAGTTTTTTCCCGGCAAGCTCGAGGAATGGAAGCGCCTGACGGAGCAGGCCATGGAGATCGTGCGGACCAGGGACACTGGCACGCTCCAGTACGAGATCTTCTTCAACGCAGATGAGAGCGAGGCGATAGTGTTCGAGCGCTACAGGGACGCCGACGCCGCGATCGAGCACTTTTCCAACATCGCCCATTTGATGGAGCCGATCATGGCCACCGCCTCCGTCACGGGCGAAGTGCTGGGAACCCCGAACGCGAAGATGAAGGAGATGCTCGGAGAGGGTGAGCCGAAGCTGTTCACGCCCTGGATGGCGATCTAGAATATTACTTAGGTATTGACCTAAGTATCGTCGGGTGGTAAAATCCCTTCATAGGATCGTGTAGCGCAACCCATCGCTGGTGCTGAAATGGTTCAACCCGCAGTCGCCGACCAGGTTTTTGATGCCCTGTCCAATTCGACCCGGCGAAAAGTCCTGGAGCAACTGTCTGCCGGACCAGCCACCGTCAGTGAGCTGGCAGCACCCTTCGACATGAAGCTCCCCTCGTTCGTGCAGCACCTCTCGGTGCTCGAAGAGAGCCGACTGGTGAAGTCGAAGAAGCGAGGGCGTGTGCGGACCTACGAGATCGTACCCGAGCGCTTCAAGGTCGCTGAGAACTGGCTGACCGCGCGTCGCGAGGAGTGGGAAGCTCGACTGGACCGGTTCGACCAATACGTCAAACAACTCAAGGAGAAGGAATGACAATCATGAGCGAGCAATTCACCTTCAATCCCAAACTTGATTTCGCTATCGAGCGGTTCATCGACACTCCCGCGCCGCTTGTTTGGGAAGCGTTGACGAAACCGGAGCATCTCAAGGAGTGGTACATGCCGAAGGCGTGGGGGCGTGTGTCGCGAGCCGAAATGGACGTGCGACCGGGCGGCATCTTCAGCATCGACATCGCAACGGGAGACGGTCACGACTCTCCCAACCTCGGCGAAGCACAGGACGACGAGGCTGACCACAAGTGCGCAGCTCAGGAATGCTGCCATGCTGTAGGGGCCGACGAGCGCGTAGACCCTTGACGGAAGCCCGAAAATGCCGGTCCCGATAATACCGGTGATCACCATCGCCACCAGATCCCACCGGCGGGGATCTACCTGACTAGAACTGCGCCGTCGGCCAAATGAGCCATGTGGGCGGGGTTTTGTGTTCT
Source organism: Gemmatimonadaceae bacterium (assembly GCA_036398255.1). Lineage (GTDB taxonomy): Bacteria > Gemmatimonadota > Gemmatimonadetes > Gemmatimonadales > Gemmatimonadaceae > UBA4720. The sequence continues at coordinate 10,442 of DASWQD010000296.1, forward strand.
ATCAATGGGCACTCAACCGAGGAAGACACAATGATGTGGCGTATCCGCCTGACCACAAGCGACATCTTCGCTGTGCTCGCTCCCGTAGTACTGGGACAGGCGTGCAGCGACCCGCAGCGTCAAGTCGCACCCGCTGAAGGACAAACCTCAGAAATCGCTCCCAGTCATACGCTCAGCTCCGGAGCCGTGAGCGCCCTGCTCGGGCGTTCAACTGTCGCGGAAGGGTTCAAGGTGAAGCGAAAGACCGGTAGCTGGGAGATCGACATTCATGCGAAGGACCCCATCGACGTCTCGGTTGCGACGCTCACCATCCAGCCGGGTGGTAACAGCGGATGGCACACTCACCCCGGTCCCGGCTTTGTCCAGGTTATTTCGGGAACCGCACGCTTCTACAAAGCGGGTGATCCGTCATGCGCCCCGACCGAAGTGAGCGTCGGCCACGCATGGCTCGACCGGGGCGATACGCCGCACATCGCTAGGAATGAGACCAGTGCTCCGGTCACGCTTCTCGTGACGCTATTCGTCCCGCCGGGTGCCGGACCCCGAATCGACGAGCCGGCTCCCGGAAACTGCCCCTTCTGATATTCAGTCCGGCGTTACTCCTCGTAGACCGTGACGTTGACCTGGAGCGCGAAGTCCCCGTAGCGCGTTGCGCACGCGTCGTTTTGGGCGCTGGTCCTCGCTTCATTGGATCCCTCCTTACGCAAGCGCCGTCCCGCTTCGGAAGACCTCACTTAGCGCTGCCCCGCAGGCTGACGCTCATCGGCGATGTGCTGATATCGGATGAACCAGCGCCCAGATTCCTTCGACACGACGAAAGTGGTGTGCGTGCGGCGGGCAATGACACTCCCGTCCGCTAATCGCTGACCCTCTCGTTCGTGGAACTCGTGCACCGTGGCGACATCGCGTCGGATGAAAAAAACTTCAGGTGATTTCTCTCGCACGATGCGTGAACCGCTATAACCCGGGTCGGAGTATAGTCGGCCAAGAAAGGCGACAATTGAATCTCGTCCGATGATCCGTCGGCCGAAGGCATTGATCCACACTGCATCGTGTGCGTAGATCGCCCGCTGTTGATCTGCGCGGAGGGCGCGCATGGCTTCGACGTGCTGCTGCACCAGCTTGACGATCGCAACACTGTCCGCGGCTCGTGTCTGGGCGAAGAGGGAGGCAGGACATGCGGCCAGCGTGACTGCCAGGATGATGACACGGTGAATCATCGGTCGCCTCGCAAAGTTGTGGTGGCTGTCAGGGCCGCACCGACAAAACGCCATTCTAGCGCTGGACTAACATTGCGACGAGACCAGCTCCAAGGAGGCCGAGTGCGAGCGCGAGACCGATTAGAACGGACCGCACCTGCGCACTTTGCTTCTTGTTGTCGCGACTCGCAAGAAAAGTCGCTTCGTCGAAATAGTACGCCTTAGGCTGGCGTACATAGTCACCGATAACGGTAAGCCGCCCCCTCGACTCGACTCCTCGAATCACTCCGCAATCGATGAATTCCCCAAACACCTTTTCGTCGATAGTGACACCGAGTTTATCGAGCGGAACAGCGCGCTCGGGAGCCGTCGCGCCTTTGACGCGGAAGGCGTCGGCAATCTTCTCGCGCGCTGCGTTTGCA
>DASWQD010000297.1:0-2843 GCA_036398255.1 Gemmatimonadaceae bacterium
AAGTCAATCGATTTCAGCTCATCCGTTACTTCAAATGCGATCACCTAACACGCTGTCAGGCGGCCACTTGAGCAATCGGCTCCTCATGGGCTCTGAGGTAGTCCTCAAAGATGCCTTCCACCTCCGAGAACGACTCCACAGCGTAGAGTCTCTTCCTCATGTCCGCCGAATCAGGCAGCCCCTTCACATACCAGCCGAGGTGCTTCCTGAATTCGATCGCTGCGCCCTTGGGGTCGGCCTCGAATTCCTGCACGAGTCGCGCATGATCGAGCGCGATCCTGAATTTTTCATCCACTGGAGGCGCCGGCCGCATCGGCTTCCCTTCCATCAGGTCCCGGGTCTGATTGAAGACCCACGGCTGTCCGAACGCCCCACGCGCAATCATCACGGCAGCGCACCCGGTCTCCTTCCACATGCGAAACGCGTCTTCGGCGATCTTGATGTCGCCGTTTCCAATGACGGGGATATCGAGAGCATCCACGACAGCGGCGATCTCCTCCCATCGAGCCGATCCGGTGTACATCTGGGTCCGGGTCCTTGGGTGAAGCGCGAGAGCACGCGCGCCGGCATCCTGGCATCGCAGGGCAATCGCGACGGGATCCCGCATCTCCTCGCTCCATCCGCTCCGGATCTTTACGGTGACCGGCAGATGAGTCCTCGATGCCACCGCCCGGATCACCTGCTGAACGAGATCGAGGTCGCGAAGACAGCCTGATCCACCATTGCGGCGCACCACCTTCTTTACCGGACAGCCGAAATTGATGTCGATGAAGTCGGGCTCGAACACATCGGTTACGAGCGCCGCCGCATCTCCCATCGCGTCCGGCTCGGCGCCGAAGATCTGAACGCCGATAGGATGCTCTTCCGCGCCGAACTTGAGCTTCGAGATCGTTGCCGGATTCTCGCGCCTGATTCCTTCCGCCGACAGAAACTCGGTCACGACAACATCGGCCCCGAACCGCCGGCAGATGCGGCGGAACGGCGACTCCGACACTCCCGCCATCGGCGCGAGGTAGAGCGGAACGTCGTGATCGTGAGCGAATGGAAAAGGCATGATTTCGAAGCTAACGGAGCTTACAAGTGCTTGCAACAACGTGGGTTGCCACTCACTACCGTCAACTGTAACTTGCGACACCCGCCGCCATGAACCAGCACCCTAGAGGAACTTGATGGAGCTCCGCGAGTTTTTTTCTGAAGACGCAGTCAAGCTCGAGCTCGAAGGCACCACCAAGGACGACGTCCTCAAGGAACTGATCGCCCTCCTCGGCCTCGATGAAAAATCCGAAGGGATGCTCTTCAAGATGCTCAAGCGGAGGGAAAACCTGGGCTCGACCGGAATCGGCCGCGGAATCGCCATTCCTCATTGCCGCTCTCTCGTGGTCAACAAGCTCCGCGTGGCATTCGGCCGGAAACGCGGAGGCCTCGACTTCAAGGCGATCGACGAGAAGCCGGTGAACTTCTTCTTCCTGATTGTCGCGCCGCCGCTCGAGGTATCGAATCAATACCTTCCCGTTCTTGGGAAGATTGCCCAGTTCTCGAAGGAGCCTGATGTCCCGGAGCGGCTATTCGAGTTGGCCGAGCCCGCTCAGTTCATGGCCCTGCTCGAAGAGAAGGGCGTCTGAAGGCTCGGCACCGCAAGGGCCGCGACGAGTCCTATTTTCCGAAAACATAGATCGGGCCATACGATGGGCCAGACGGGGTCGATCCGAGCTCGCCGCGGCTATTGTCACCCCAGCAGTACGCGGCCCCGCCGACGGCAAGCCCGCACACGTGGTCTGCGCCTGCTCTCAAGCCTGTGAAGTTTATTCCCCCGGCCACAGGCTGGGGCGAGTTCACCGACCCATTATTGTATGGGCCACTGCCGAGCTGGGCGTAGTAATTGGAGCCCCAGCAATAAGCTTTGCCTCCCACCGTCACGCCACATGTGAAGCCGCCCATCTGGCCGCCTATGTCCGAGTGCGCAACGCTGCCGACTGCTAGCGACTCGAACACCAGACCGCCAACCACCGGATACGGCGTCGACTGGTTCGTTGCCGCGCCGCCGCCATCTCCGAGCTGGCCGAAAATCTGGCTGCCCCAACAGTAAGCGTGCCCGCTCTGCACGAGTCCGCACGCGTGATTTGCGGCAACGCGCACGGTAGTGAAATGAAGGTTAGTTGAAACTGGCTCCCGGATCGGCGGCACGACCGGACCGGAAAATGGATAGTAGTACTGCAACGTCCAGCAATAAGCCAAGCCGGCACTATCGACAGAGCAATATTCGCTGTTCGCGCTTGCAACTACTGCGACCATTCCGGAACCAATCTGTACCGGCTCGGGCATTATTCGCGGGAGGAGCGAACCATAAGGATCGGTCGAGGGAATACGACCCCAGCAATAGACCTCGGCCGTGTCAGTCGTAGCGCAGGTGCTTTGGCTCGCTGGAGCAATGGACACGAATGCATGCCCGCCACTGACTCGAGCGGGGATAAGCGAGTTGCTGGTCGTGGCGTTTCCGATTTGTCCCGCGGTGTTCAGGCCCCAACAATGTGCGAAGCCATTGAGTGCGATCCCGCATGAATGCGAGGTGCCGGAAGCAATCGCGGAAAATCTTGTCTCTGTCGCGACTCTTGCCGGTGTGCCTCGAGAGATCGTCGTCCCGTCGCCGAGCTGTCCGCTCGTGTTTTCACCCCAGCAGTAAGCGCTTCCATCGGCCGTCAGACCGCAGCTGAAGTTTGAGCCGCTCGACATTCGCACGAACGTGACGATGTCTATCGATGACGTCGCAGTCTGCCCTTCCGCCGTCGCGGTGATAACGACGGGACCGTCGACTGGGGCACTTGTCACCACCGCAGTGGATGGGC
>DASWQD010000298.1:0-7465 GCA_036398255.1 Gemmatimonadaceae bacterium
TTCTACGCAAGCCTACAATAATAGTGGATTTGGAAGAGGCGATACAAGTGCCAGCGACAACACTTCACCCGGCTATCGTACCCGCTTCCATGATGTGCCCGCGGGTCCATCCTTGATCTCGATGCCGCGCGATTCGAGCTCCTGGCGAATCGCGTCCGACCTCGCGAAATCCCGCCGCTCTCTCGCCGACTTTCGCTCGGCGAGCATCGCCTCGATCTCAGCGGCATCATCGGCGCTCTCGGCGCCGGGAAGGATGTCCAGAACTCCGTTGATTCTCGCGAACGCCGAGCGCGCGGAATCGAGCGCCGCCTGACTCGTGCCGTTGCGCGCGAGCTCCGCGTTCGCCGTCCGGATGAACGTGAAGAGCGCACCCATCGCGAGCGGAGCGTTGAGATCGTCGAACAGGGCCTCCGACGCCTCCGTCTCCAGCTTCATCGCCGCCTCGGCCAGCTCCGGCGTTCCCCCGGTAGCGGCCGCAAGGCGGTCGGCGAAGTCACCGACGCGCCGAACACCCTCGATCGCCGACTCGAGCGCATCCGCCGAGAGGTTCAGCTGCTTGCGATAATGTGTGGAGTAGACGAAGGCGCGGAATGCAGCGGCGGAAACGCCCTGATCCTTCAGATCCGCGACGGTCGCAACGTTACCGACTCGCTTCGCCATCTTGCTGCCGTCGGTGAGGAGAAACTCACCGTGGCACCACACGCGCGAGAACGTTTCGCCCGTCGCTCCTTCGGATTGAGCGATCTCGTCCTCATGGTGAGGAAAAACGAGATCGACCCCTCCACAATGGATGTCCATGGTCGCTCCGAGGTAGCGCATCGCCATCGCCGAGCACTCGAGGTGCCATCCCGGTCGTCCTCTTCCCCAGGGAGAATCCCATGCGGCCGCGGTCGATTCGTCTTCCTCTTTCGCCGCCTTCCAGAGAGCGAAATCCTGCGCGTTCTCCTTGGTATAGTCGTCCTGGGCAACTCGGGCGCCCGAGCGAATCTCTCTCGTATCCAGTCGAGACAGTCTTCCGTAGGTCTTGAAGCGGTCGATCGCGTAATAGACGGAGCCGTCGTCGGCGAGATACGCGAGGTCCTTCTTCATCAGCGAATCGACGAGCGCGATCATCTCCGGAATGTGCTCGGTGGCGCGCGGATACTGCTCGGCGTCCTGAACGCGAAGGTAGGCGCGGTCGGTGTGGAACACGTCGATGACCGGCTCCGTGACCTGGGCAATCGTCAGCGACCGCTCAGCCGCCCGCTTGATGATCTTGTCGTCGACGTCCGTGAGATTCATGACCTGATGAACCTTCCAGCCGCGCAGCGCGATCACCCGGCGCAGCAGATCCTCGAACAGGAACGTGCGGAAATTTCCGAGGTGCGCCGGATTGTAAACAGTAGGTCCGCATGTATACATGCGCACCGTCTCTCCGTCTGCGGGCTCGAAGTCCTCGACGGTGCGCGTGAGAGTGTTGTACAGGCGAAAGTCGGGCATAGCCACCAAGGTAACAGAATCTTTTTCTTGCCGCGTGCCTCTCTGCGAGGTAGCGTAACAGCGAGCGGACGCTCGCCGCTCGTGCGGTTCATTACAGATGCTTCTCGTAAACTTGCCTTCCACGAAAACGCTTCGGACCATCGGTGTCGCGGCTGTGCTTCTCGCCGTGAACCTGAGCTGCGAATCCACCACTGATCCGGAACCAGATCCAGTCGCGTCTCTGCAGCTTTCGACTGTAACTGCGTCACCATCATCGATCGCCGCGAACGGCACGGCAACTTCGCTCATCACAGTCACGTTGAAGGACCCGCAGGGCGCGGCACTCGGGAAAAGCTCCGGTGCAGTCGCGATGTCGTCGACGCGCGGCGCGATCACCGCCGTCACCGATCAGAGCAACGGATCGTACACGGCGACGCTCACGTCGTCGACGAGCGTCGGCCTCGCAGTCGTCAGCGCGACTCTCGCCGGACAGGCGCTCGCCGACACCGCCGGCGTGATGTTCACTGCCGGGCCGGCGGTATCGATCACGATTGCGAATGCCGCGTCGAACAACCAGAGCGCAGGCGTGGGAGCAGCGGTTGCAAACCCGCCGTCGGTAAAGGTTGCCGATGTGAATGGCAATGGAGTCGCCAACGTGAGCGTGACTTTTGTCGTCGCAACTGGCGGAGGGTCTGTGACCGCGGCAACGCAGACTACGAACGAGTCGGGTACAGCGACTGTCGGAAGCTGGACGCTAGGGGCCACGGCGGGACCGAACACTCTGACCGCAACCGCAGCGGGCGTCACAGGATCGGTCACGTTCAACGCGGCAGCTGTCGCGGCGCCTCCACAGTCAATTGCAATAGCCAATACGTCATCAAACAACCAGAGCGCTCCCGCTGGTTCCGCGGTTGCAATACCGCCATCGGTGAAGGTGTCGGATGCAAACGGCAACGGGGTAGGCGGAGTTGCAGTGACATTCGCGATTGCGACCGGTGGTGGATCGGTCACGGGAGCGAGCACGACAACGAACGCATCGGGCATCGCGCAGGTTGGATCGTGGACGCTCGGAAGCACAGCGGGGACTAACACGCTCACCGCTGCGTCGGGCACTCTCGCTGGTTCCCCGGTCACGTTCAGCGCAACCGGTACTTCAGGCGCCGCCGGAAACATCACGATTGTCAGCGGCAATGGGCAGACAGCGACTGCGGGGTCTCAAGTCGCTGCAGCGCCGTCTGTGCGCGTCACCGACGTGAACGGAAACGTCGTCGCAGGCGCCGCGGTGACTTTCGCTGTCGCGAGCGGCGGCGGCTCTGTCACAGGCGCCAGCGCAACTACGAATGCGAGCGGCATTGCCACTGTGGGAGGCTGGACACTTGGAACAGTCGCGGGAGCGAACACGCTGAGCGCGACCTCAGGCTCTCTCGCGCCTGTGACATTCACGGCAACCGGAGTTGCCGGGGCGGCCGCGTTGATCAGCGTCAACTCCGGCAACAATCAGTTCGCCACTGCCGGAACAGTGGTGGCGATTCCGCCGTCAGTGAAAGTCACCGACGCGAATGCAAACGTTGTGAGCGGAGCGGGCGTGACCTTCGCTGTCGCATCGGGCGGCGGAAGCATCACAGGTGCAGCGGCAACGACAAACGCGAGTGGCATCGCTGCCGTTGGAAGCTGGACACTGGGGCCGGCAGCGGGTGCGAACTCGCTCGCGGTATCGCTCAACGGAGTCGCCGGACAGAGTGTGACTTTCAACGCTACCGGAACCGCTCTCGCATCCCTGGTAGTCAACGTCACTGGAAAGCTCGAGCGCAGCCAGACTGCAAGCGTATCAGTGACGCAGGACGGGACTGCGGTTCCACCGTCGGGTTTCACGCTGACGCTCACACCTTCTGATGGCGGCACTGTAAACGCAGACGGAACTGTGAAGCTGCTGAAGACCGGAGCTTTGACCATAAATGCGTCGACCAGCACGCGTTCGGGGTCTCTTGCCATTACCGTCCTTCAGCCGCCGCTCATCGTGTTCGACCTCGTTCGCAATTTCTCGCGGCAGGTGTGGCAGGTTGCGATCGACGGCGGGGATCTGATTCAGCTCACTACGACAGGGTCGGACAACCAGCATCCCTCACGGGTTGGATCAAAGCTGGTCTATGCCGGCGCGCGAAGCGGCCGCACGTTCGATCTGTTCTCGCTCAACCTGACGACATCGATCGAGACGCAGCTGACGAATACATCGTATGCGGATCGCGATCCGCATTTGTCACCGAATGGCAATCGCATCGTGTACGTGAGCAACGAGAGTGGTCTGGACAGAGCTGTACATGCCAGCGCCGATGGAACAGGGGCTGGTTTCGTCAATGACATCGTGAACAACACCGGGGCGGTCGAGATCAGTCCGGCGTGGTCGCCAGGATCGGACAAGGTCATCCTCTCGTCGACCGCGAGCGGCACTCCTGACATCTGGGTTCAGAACACGCTTGGCACTGTCGCAACGAAGCTTCCGGCAGCGGTGAATACATCCTTGGCCGAACTGAATCCGGTCTGGAGCTCGACGGGACAGGTCGCATATCACACGACGCGCTCGGGGTCGAACGAGATCTGGCTCACCACACCCGACGGAGCGAGCGCGTCGAAGCTGACCGATGGAGCAGCGCCCGCGTGGCTTCCTGACGGCCGGCTTGTGTTCGTGAGATTCACCGGAGCGACTGGAGCCCTATTCTGGATTGATCCGTCTAATCCGGGGACCGTGCATCCAATCGAATTTGGAGGAGGTGACGCGCAGCGGCCCTCTGCTGTACTTCCCTGAATCGACAACCAGCCGTGACACTTTCGACCTCGCCCGACGTACTCGCTGCACACCTCGCAGGTGAAGCCGTCCTGCTGAACCTGCTCGACAAGAGCTACTACCGCCTCAACGAGACAGCAGCTGCGGTATGGGCGGGTTTCGAGAAGGGCGAGTCGCGTGATCAGATCCTCGCCGCGCTCATCGAGCAGTACTCAGTGGAAAAAGATGTTGTCGAGCGAGAGCTCGATTCAGTCATCGATGAGATGAAAACGCGCAAACTTCTCGTGGAAAACTGATCGACTTGAATATTTTTGACCTGATTTTCCCTCTGAAGTAACACTTTCCTCACAACAGATTTTTGTGTCTTGCGCCGAACACAAGTGGCCGTAGTATTGGCGCCGAGAATGTATCCCTCCACTACGAAGGGCGTCTTTCGGACGTCCGTTCTCAAACAACAACACCAATCACCGCTTGGGAGGTATATGAAGGTTCGTGAACCGGAAATCCCCAGGCGCACTGACAGTACGTCCGAGCCAGGACAGGCTCGCCCTGTGCGCACGTGGGTTTCTCCCAGCATTCAAAATCTTCCGCGGCTCAGCGATCTGACTTTGCAGAGCGGCGGCATTCCTGGAGGCGGCGGCACCGGCGGTGGCGGGTCGACCGTAGTGCCATGACGACGCCAAAGCTGAAATCCCGGTCGCTGACCGGACGCCTGCTCGTCATCGGCGCCCTCATCACCTCCGGGATCGCCATCGCGTGTACGGAAGAGGTGCCGACCTCACCCGTTGCCAAGCAGCTGAAACCGGAGGCGACGCAGGCTTCCGTGGTGGCAGCCCTGAGTTGTCGCGCCAGCGTCACCGACATGTCCGTTACCTGCGGCGCGCCGGCTGCATCGAGCGAGGGCAGAAGCGGCACCGGCGTTCCAGATGCGCAGAACATCATCATCGGCGGGCAGGACGTCTTCGTCGCCGTGAAATCCACGAACGTGAATTACAATGCCGGCACCGGCGCCTTCACGTTCGACGTCACCATTCGAAACCTGATTCCGCAGCCTCTCGGAACTGCTGATACTACGGGAGCGGAGGCTCCGGACCCCGCCGGAGTGAGAATCTTCTTCGCGGCAGGCCCGCTCGTTACGAGCGGCACTGGTCTGATCACGGTCTCCGGCGACGGAGTCGCCACGTTCACGGCCGCGAACCAGCCGTACTACCAGTACAACACGGTGCTCTCGCAGTTCGAGATCTCGGCGCCGAAGACGTGGCAGCTCAACATGCCGCCGACGGTCACGACGTTTGACTTTCTTCTCCTCGTTTCGGCAGCCGTTCCGAGGCCCGACGGATTCATTGAGATGCAGCTGAGCTCGCTCAAGCCCCCGACGGACAGGCAAGTCACGTATACGGTAAGAAACGCAAACGGTACGGTCGACGGATTCCCGGGGACCATTACCTGGTCTGTCAGCGACACCACTCGCGCAACGATCGATGCGAACGGCCTCGTGAATCCGTTGCGGACGGGCAACGTGACGATCATCGCTCAACAGGGTCTGAGAATCGGTTACCTCACGGTGTTCGTGCAGCCGATCCGTCGAACGTGGATCGGCGTCACCGACAACCACTGGGAGAGGGGCACGAACTGGTCTCCTGACAACATCAAGCCGGAACCGACGGACACCGCCGTCGTGCGTGACGACAACAGCGCCCCCAGCTACCCGAGCCTGTATCAGAACGAGAGCATTGGCGGAGTCGAAGTACACGACCTGACGCCTGGCGGCGTGATTCCCACGATCAGTCTTACGGCATTCAATCTCACTGCGTCGGGCGACGTCGAGACGACGAACAGCTCGAGCATCACCAACTCATCCGGACAGCTTCTCCTGACGGGAATCGCCAGGACACTGCGAGGAATTCTGCCGCCGATAAGAGTGAGCGGCACGTATTCGCTGATCGGCAACGTGAATGCGCGTGCGCCGATTCGAGTTGACCTCGGTCGTCTCACCGCCAACGGATTCAGACTCCAGGGGCAGTCCTTCTAATGACAAACTTCAACACATCTACCCGAACAGGAGCTTTCATGTCGTCGCGCTTCCTTCGCAGTCTTCTCTTGATGGTCGGCGTCGTATTGGCCGGGTCGGCAATGGCACCGCGTGAGGCGGCGGCTCAGTCCGACATTCTTCTTCGCCTGCGCTCTGGCTCGCCGGCGGGCGACAGGTTCCGCGTCGACAGCGCCGGCGGCGTGGTGTCGATTGGCGAGCTCGGAATCGGAATCATCCCGGCGAGCGGCGCCGGCTACCGGATGATGTGGTATCCGTTCAAGGCCGCGTTCCGCGCCGGCGGCACAGATGACGGCGGAGCCGGAAACTACTGGGACGACGCAAATGTCGGGTTCTATTCCTGGGCTGGCGGCAATCTCACGAAAGCCAGTGCCTTTGCGACTTTTGCCTTCGGCGATCAGGTCACCGTCACTGGTGTTGACGCGGCTGCGTTCGGCGGAAGCAACACTGTCAGCGGCACCGCGGGATTCAGCACGGGCGCGTCGAACAACTGCACCGGATTCGGCTGTATCGCGATGGGCTTCACCAACACAGCGAGTGGCCAGGGCGCTGTCGCGATCGGATATCGAGTCACGGCGGATGCGGATTATTCGGTCTCCCTCGGACACCGCGCATCGGCTAACGGCCATCCGGGCACGTTCAACATCGCCGACCAGTCGACGACGGATTCAGTCGAGGCGAGCGCGAACAACCAGTTCAATTCCCGGTATGCCGGGGGTTACCGTCTCTTCACGAACGCCACTACGACGACCGGCGTTTCGCTGAACGCCGGCGGCAGCTCCTGGAACGTCATCTCCGACCGCAACGCCAAGGAGAATTTCCGCGACGTGGAGAACGAGGACATTCTGACGCGGATCCGGCGCATGCCCGTGAAGACATTCACCTACAAGGATGATCCGTACAAGGCACGCCACATCGGACCGATGGCTCAGGATTTCCAGAACGCCATGCGCCTGACCGCCGATGATAAAACCATCAACATGAGCGACCTCGACGGCGTGACACTCGCCGGTGTGCGCGCGCTCGAAGCACGGACTCGCGAGCTCAAGTCGCAGCTCGACGCGAAATCGGCGACGATCAAGTCGCTCGAAGAAAGGCTTGCAAAGCTCGAAGCTCTACTCGACGCAAAGAAATAGGTTGCGCAACAGGAAAGGCCCCGCCTTCGTGGCGGGGCC
>DASWQD010000299.1:0-2054 GCA_036398255.1 Gemmatimonadaceae bacterium
TTACAGCTTACAGCATATAGCTCCCGCTACCAGCTACCAACTAACAGCTTCACGCTTTTCATCAGTGTTATCTGTGCGGCAGAGAGCACTCCCCCGTAGTCATGTATTTTCCGGGATGACAGAAGAACCAAAAGACGAGAGATGGTCGAGCTACCCGGAGACCGTGCTCTACTTTGCGGGCGAGCCGGAGATCATGATAGACCTTCGGGTGAAGGTGTCGCCCGCTGTGCGGAATGGGCTCGAGGCATCGGGGCTCGATGGTGAATTCGCGATCCTTACGGCCTTCAATCCGCGTGGAGTGGATGTGGGGGAAGAAGAGAATTCGCGGCGGATGAAGGAGCTCGAGGCGGAGCTCGAGAGCTCAGGCGATTCCTTCGTGCGGGTCGACGCATGCTCGCCGGACAGAAGTCACTGCGAGTGCAGTGTCGCTATGAAGGGAAATTTCGAGCGGGCGATCGACATCGCGAAGCGGTGGGAGCAGATCGCAATATTCTGGTGGGATGGAGCGAGCTTCTGGATTTATGGAGCGATAGAAGAGATAAGGCCGATCAAACTGCCGCTTTAGAACCAGAAAGGACGGTACCCGCTACCCGTAGCTCCCAGCTACAGGTACCGGGTACCGTTTTTTCTGGTTCTGAAATTAGGCGAGCGGCTTGTAGCGGTAGCCTGCTACTCCCGTCTTCGCACTCTTGATCTTGAATTCCTTCTTTCCCTTGGGTGCAACGGGGCCGACCGATGCTGTCTCGGTCGCCAGGACCTCGCCGCTCGAGCTGAGCAGCTCGACAGTGAGCGTGTACGTCTTGGCTGCGGGGCTGCGGTTCTCGATCTCGCCACCAATCGTGGTGCCGTCACTGTTCCGCGAGAACTCGACGACCGTGACCTTCACCGGCAGCTTCTCGGACTTGTTGTTCCAGTAGACGAGCGAGTCGTTGTAGGTCTTCTGCGTCTTCGGATCGACCTTCTTCTTCAGCTTTCCCGCGTATGCGAACGCATAGAGCATGTAGTTGTCGGGATTGCTCGGGTCGAGAACGACGAGCTTGTCGATGTACGGAACTGCCCTGTCGGTTTCCCCGGCCTGCAGCATGCTCGCGGCAATGTTGTTGAGCGCGTCGCGTGAGTACGGATTTTTCTTGACGACCGCGTCGAAGATCTTCGCGGCATCCTCAGGGCGCTTGAACTGTGAAGCGACTACACCAGCCTGGAGAAGGGCGCCTTCGCCGTACTTCGATGGATTCGCGATCATGTCGGCGTAGATCGTACCGATCTGCGCGCTGTCGCCGGCGACGATGTAGAGCTCCTGGAGATTTCTCACCGCGACTGTGCCCTGCACGACATCCTGCGTTACGGCGAGCGGAGTCCAGATGGCGATCGCCTCTTTTGCGAACGCTTTCCTGTCAGCGGCGGGAGCCGCCTTTGCGCGCTCGGTAAGAGTCACTGCGAGCTCGTACTGAGCGCGCTCCTTCACGTCCGCGTAAGTGGTGTCGTCTCCAGCAGTGGCAACGACCTGCTTCGAGTACTCGATCATCGCCGGATAGTTTTTGCGGGCCTTTGCAACGCTGGCGAGAACGGTGTACGCGTACGGAACCTTCTTCTCGAGCGTCAGCGAGCGCTTCGCATAGATCTCGGCGGAATCGAGCTTGTTCGCGTTGAGCGCGTTGATAGCTGCGTTAGTGACGGCGAGCCATGCCTTCTGCTGGCGGAACGGCGCCATGTAGGCTGCGCATCCGGGCGAGCTGTTCTCGACGATCGTGATCGCGGAGTCGGCTGCTGCGAACAGGTCGATCGTCGCAGTGGGATTTGTTGTGATACCGACCGCGGAGCGAGGCGAGATCGCTTCGATGCCCGGCTGCTCGAGGAGGAGGACGTATGCGGAGGCGAGGACGAACGCCCGGCCTACCGGATTTTCATTCTTGAGATTGGGCGCCGTGAGTGTGGCGACGACGTCCTTGAGATCCTTCATCGGATCGCCACCCTTCATCAGGGCGTTGGCGCGGGTGAGGGACAGGGTTGCGCGAGCGACCTGGCTTGGCTTGTTCTGGTCGACGTCGCACACC
>DASWQD010000300.1:0-4736 GCA_036398255.1 Gemmatimonadaceae bacterium
AAACAGGTTTCCCGCCCTTTCGGCGTGCTCGGTGCGCTCGGCGGTTGAAACAGAATCGGTGTTTCTTCGGCTGCAGAGTTAGATTGTAAGAGTGAAGGATTTCATCATCGTACGGGGCGCGAGGCAGCACAATCTCAAGGGATTCGACCTCGAGATACCGCGCCGTACGATGACAGTGATCACCGGCCCATCCGGCTCCGGCAAGTCTTCGCTCGCGTTCGACACGATCTACGCCGAAGGCCAGCGGCGCTACGTCGAGTCGCTTTCCGCCTACGCGCGCCAGTTTCTCGAGCGAATGGAGAAGCCCGACGTCGATGCCGTCGAAGGCCTCTCGCCGGCGGTAGCGATAGAACAGCGCAATCCGACAAAGACTTCGCGCTCGACCGTCGGCACCGCAACCGAGATCTACGATTACCTGCGCTTGCTGTGGGCACGCATCGGGCACACGCACTGTCCTGTCTGCGGCCGCGAGATGAAACCGGATACCGTCGGTTCCGTCGCCGATACGGTTCTCCGCCTCGCACCGGGCACTCGCTTCTACGTTGCGTTTCCCCTTCGGCTCTCGGATCGCGTCACTCACAAGGTCGTCGTGGAGAATCTCAGGGCTCAGGGATTCCTTCGCGTCTACGCCGGCAATGCGGTCGTGCACCTCGACGAGCTGGAAGGTTCGAAGACGGACCTGACGCGAACTCCCGAAGTGCTGGTTGTCGTCGACCGGCTATCGCTCTCGGATGATGTGGGCGCCCGCCTTACCGACGCAATCGGAACTGCATTCGCTGACGGCGACGGGGAATGCGTGATCATTCTCGCCGACACTCTCGAGAAGCTGCGCTTTACAGAGCGATTCGAGTGTCCATACGACGGCACGCGCGCGCCCGCTCCATCGCCGCAGCTTTTCTCGTTCAACAATCCGCGCGGCGCATGCGAGCGCTGCAATGGTTTCGGCGCAGTTCTCGAGTACGACCAGTCCCTCATCGTTTGCAATCCGGATCGCACACTGCGGGACGGAGCGATCGACCCGTGGACGAAGCCGCGCTACGACAACAAGCGCCGCGCGCTCGCCGATTTCGCTCGGCGCGAGGGCATCTCGATGGACCGTCCGTGGAAGGATCTCACGGCGTCAGAGCAGCACATGCTCCTCAATGCCCGGAGTCGCGGCTACAAGGGGATCGTCCCCTTCCTGCACGACCTCGAGGAGAAGCGTTACAAGCAGTACATCAGGATTTTCCTGCGACAGTATCAGACTGCGCAGGAATGTCCGGACTGTCACGGATCGAAGCTCAAGCCGGAAGCGCTGAACGTGCGCGTCGACAACAAGACGATAGCCGAAGTCGCCGACCTCTCGGTCGCGCGGCTTTGCGAGTGGGTCGAGAACATCTCGTTGTCTGCGTTCGAGCAGAGTGTCGCCGAGACTATTCTGCGCGAAGCTCGCGAGAGAATTCGATTTCTTCGCGACGTGGGGCTCGACTACCTCTCCCTCAATCGCGCGACACGCACACTCTCCGGCGGTGAAGCACAGCGAATCGGGCTCGCAAACTCGCTCGGCTCGCAGCTCGTCGATACCCTGTATGTTCTCGACGAGCCGTCGATCGGCCTCCATCCCAGAGACATGGGCCGACTTCTCACGCTTCTTCACAAGCTGCGCGATTCAGGCAACACGGTGCTCGTGGTGGAGCATGATCCGGCTGCGATCGAAGTCGCTGACTACATGGTCGAGCTCGGTCCGGGGAGCGGCGAGCACGGAGGTCAGGTCGTTTTCGCGGGCCCGATGTCGAGAGTTCGCGAGAGCCCGCTCACCGGACAGTATCTCACCGGGCAGAAAGAGATTCCGCTTCCGCTCGAGCGACGCCGTGTTGGACCGCGATGGATAAATCTCACCGGCGCGCGCGAGCACAATCTTCAGGGCGTCGACATCAGGATCCCTGTCGGCGCCTTGACTGTCGTGACGGGAGTTTCCGGCTCAGGCAAGAGCACACTCGTTCACGACGTGCTGTATCGTGCCCTCGAGACGCAGCTCGAAGGTGAGAACAGCGCGAAGCGCCACCTCGGGGAATCAGTCGGCGCCTACAATGAGATAACCGGCTGGGATGCGATCGATGAAGTCGTGATGATCGACCAGAGTCCAATCGGAAAATCGCCGCGCTCGAATCCGGTCACATACATCAAGGCATTCGACCAGATCCGATCCATCTTCGCCGACGCTCCTGCTGCACGGCAGCGGAAATACACGCCGAGCACTTTCAGCTTCAACGTCGAGGGTGGGCGATGCGAGCACTGCGAAGGCGCGGGATCGCTCGAAGTGGAGATGGTATTCATGGCCGATGTCCACGTCCCGTGTGACGAGTGCGGAGGCAAGCGGTTCAAGCCGGAAGTGCTCGAAGTGAAAGTCAACGGGAAGAGCATCGCTGACGTGCTCGAGCTCACCGTCGACCAGGCGATTCGCTTCTTTCCGCGCGAGGAGAAACTCGGCCAGGCGCTGTGGCAGCTTCAGCAGGTGGGCCTTGGATATCTCCGGCTCGGACAACCGGCTACCACTCTATCGGGCGGAGAGGCGCAGCGCATCAAGGTTGCGCGCGAGCTGGCCGCTTCAGCGAAGAAGCGCGGGCGGAAGCTCTACATCATGGATGAGCCGACGACCGGGCTGCATCTCGACGACATTCGCAAGCTCTCCGAGGTGATGGATCGCCTGATCGAGCAGGGCCACACGCTTCTTCTGATCGAGCACAACCTCGACGTCATCAAGCTGGCCGACTGGATCATCGACCTCGGGCCCGAAGGCGGCTTTCAGGGCGGTCGGCTTGTCGCGATGGGAAGGCCGGAGGAAGTCGTGAAGGTCTCGGAGTCGTATACGGGACGGTGGCTTGCTCCGATCCTGCGATCCTCACCGTTGTCTGTCGCGGCTGAGAAGCGGCACCGGGTGGCCCGCTAGCCGTTTTCCTGCGCCAGTCGCGCGATCTTCGTGACGAGCCTGCGCGGTACCAATCGCTCAGCCTGCACCATGAGCTTGTTTGCGATTCCCGGAATTGCGAGGCTCTGTCCACGCATCATGGCTGCGTAGCCAAAGCGTGCGACGTCTTCAGCGCTCGCGACGGCGGTCCGCGTGAAAAGGCGCGTTTTCATCGTTCCGGCACGTTCGAAGAAACCGGTCCGGGTTGGGCCTGGGCAGAGCGCTGTCACGGTCACTCCGGTCTTCCGCAGCTCCTCGTGTATCGCTTCCGAGAAGCTGAGCACGAACGCCTTGCTCGCGTAGTAGATCGAATGGAGAGGTCCGGGCTGGAACGCGGCTGTAGACGCAACGTTCATTATTCTGCCTTCCTTTCTTTTCAGCATCGCCGGGAGGAACAGCTTCGTCAGGTGAACCACTGATGCGACGTTGACCTGGATCATGTCCAGCTCGCGCTCGAGGTTGGTGTCGGCAAATTCACCGCCCAGCCCGAAGCCTGCGTTATTGACGAGGTAGTGGATCTCGACGCCTTCAGCGCTCAGGTTGTCGAACAGCAGCTGCGGCGCGTCGGCATCGGCGAGGTCCATCGAGATTGTCCGGACGCTGACGCCGTACTTGCCTTCGATCTTTCCCGCGGCCGCTTCGAGCTGATCGGTGTTTCGGGCCACGAGCACCAGGTTGTGCCCGTGCGCCGCAAACTGCTTCGCGAGCTCGAATCCGATTCCAACGGAGCCACCCGTTATGAGAGCCGTTTTGTCAGACATGACGGGAAGTTAACCGGGTTTGAAGCGGTTGATTTGGGTTAATCGGCCGGATAGTTTTAGAGACCATTCCCGAGTAGCTCAGGTGGTAGAGCAGGTGACTGTTAATCACCGGGTCGGGGGTTCAAGTCCCTCCTCGGGAGCTATATAAAGCTCAATATTCATTACGAGTTAAATGGCGGTCACCGACAATGTCGGTGGCCGCCTTTTTTCTTGCTGGCGTAGCGAAACGACGTTGCTGAGAGGAAAACGCCGACAACCAGCAGGCAGTTAACCGACAGACATTCCCTTCCCTTGCCGCGATCGTTTAGACAACGGAGTCCAGAGGTGGCAATGTCATCCTGCGTGAAACCCTTGTTGATCGGCTTGGCAGTTGCTTGCGTCGTGACCCCCTTGCCGCGCGCCCTCGCAGCGCAGGATCCGCACGGTCACCACGCTGCCACATCCAAATTTCCGATTCCCGCGTCGATTCGGGCCGAGCACGCCGAAATACACGCTGAGCTGATTGCGGCGACGAAACTCGCAGGCAAAACCGGCGAGGCTGCACGGAACCTTGCCCGGGTCCTCGACCCGCACTTTCAGCGCGAAGAGCAGATAGCCCTTCCGCCGCTTGGACTGCTCGTGCCGCTTTCCCGCGGAGTGATCGATCCCGCCATGGTCAGAATTCTTCCGCTGACCGACTCGCTGCGTGCCGAGATGCCGACTATGCTCGCCGAGCACACCCGGATTCGCGCCGCGGTGCTGGCCCTGGAGGATGCCGCACGAGCAAACAGGAACGAGCAACCATTGATGCTCGCCGGGAAACTCAAGGCGCACGCCCTTACCGAGGAAGAGGTATCATATCCGGCAGCGCTCGTTGTAGGCGACATGGTAAGGGCGAGAGCGGCTCGAAAATGAAGCTCACACCTTCTCAAGTCATACTGTGGGCACCGCGGGCCGCCGGGATCGGACTCGCCGTAATGCTAGCACTTTTCGCAGCTGACGTGCTCGTCGGTAATCACGGCATCCTTGACACGCTTGTCGCACTCGCG
>DASWQD010000301.1:0-2711 GCA_036398255.1 Gemmatimonadaceae bacterium
ACCTGCTGCTTCATGAGATGGGTGACGAGCTCGCCGACAATCGTCCCGACGGTCTCGCGAGCGGGCGTGAGTGGAGAACGACGCCGCTATGGGGTCTCAGGCTGATGCGTCAGTTCCTCAACGGCGATGCGTTCCTTCTGCACGACGGACGCGCGCGCTCAGTGGAAGAAGCGATTCTGCTTCACGGCGGTGAAGCGAAGCGCGCGCGCGAGGCGTTCGCAGGCGCTTCGCCTGCAAGCCGCGCGGCGTTGCTCGATTTCGTCGAGTCGCGGTGAACCCGAGCAAGACCATCGATCGTCGCGACTTCGTCGCCGCATGCGCCAGCGTCATCTCCGCGGCCGCACTCGGCGGCTGCGCATCGCTCGCAATCCGGCGTGTCACTCCTGTCGACGGTCGAGTCGAGCTGGCGCTCGCGCATTATCCCGAGCTGTCGGAGCGAGAAAGCGTTCTTCGCATTCTACCTGACGGGTCTGACGATCCCATTCTCGTTCTGACAGACGCGTCAGGCTCGGTCACGGCGCTCTCATCCGTGTGCACCCATCTCGGATGTACAGTCGAGGCGGAGACGACGAGACTCGTCTGCCCGTGCCACGGATCCACGTTCGATCGCGCGGGCCGGGTTCTCAAGGGACCGGCCGAACGTTCGCTCGTTCGCTACGAGACAAGGCTTTCGGACAGCGGCATTCTCATCATCGACCTAAATCGCCGAACATGACGCTCGCTCGTCGCATCGTTTTCCTCGCCGTCATCGCAGCCGCGTGCCCGCTGACGACTGGCGCGCAAGAGCCGAAAGATTCCTCGCGTGCCCCGAAGGATTCAGTCACACCGGAGAGGCCGATGGTGCGCGGCGGCGTGTACGACAAGCCATTTCAAACGCGTCTCTTCGGGCGAACGGCAATCGGCGGATATGCCGAGGCGCACGCGCGATATCAGAAGGTCGACGGACTCCAGGATGAGGCCGGCTTCAGCGCCAAGCGATTCAACGTCTTCGTCAACTCACGCGTCAGCGACTTCATTCGGTTCGGCGCCGAGCTGGAGTTCGAGGACGGAGCCGAGGAAATCCTGCTCGAGTTTGCGGCGATCGATTTGCGGATCCATCCGTCACTCACATTGCGCGGCGGGATGATCCTCTCCCCGCTCGGAAAGTTCAACCTTTCGCACGACAGTCCGCTCAACGAATTCACCGATCGTCCGCTGGTGTCGACCGACCTGCTCGGTGTCGCGCTTTCGGAGCCGGGTTTCGGCGCATTCGGACAGGTGCGAACATCACGGACAGGAAGAGTGACGTACGAGCTGTACGCGACGAACGGATTTCACGATGGGCTCATCCTCGACTCCGAGGATGGAACACGCATTCCGCTCGGGAGGCGGAACTTCGAGGACAACAATGGCTCCCCCGCTTTCGTTGGAAGAGTCGCGTGGAGCCCGCGAACGGAATACGAGATCGGAGTGTCGGCACACAGGGGTGCATGGAACACGTTTGCACTCGAGGGCGCACAGGTCGAGCCGCGGCGCAACCTCACAATCACCGCGCTCGATGCAGAAGTGACCGTCGCGGGAATCCGGTTTGCCGGCGAGGCCGCTCGCGCGACGATCGACATTCCTCCCGGGCTCACGGGGATTTATGCGTCGAGACAGAGAGGCATCTACGTCGAGGGCGTGAAGGATTTCTGGCGCGGAAAGGTTTTCACCATGCCGCGGTCGGTGTTTGCAGCGAAGATCAGGTGGGACTACATCGATTTCGATTCCGACCGTGACGGTACGAGCATCGGGCAGCTTACAGCCGGCCTCAACTTCCGGCCGACCGAAGATTCAGTTCTCAAGTTCGACTATGTGCGTGGCCGTGGACGAGACGAATTCAACAACCTCGGGCAGCATGCATTCTTCCTGGCTTCGCTCGCGACATACTTCTGATTGTCATTTAATGATCTAGACCCACGCGGTGGGTCTCACTGACCCGTTTGACCGATCCATCGTATGCGCCAGATGCGTCCGCTGTTGTCATCGGAGATGTAGAGCGCGCCCGTGGAGTCGACCGCCAGGCCTGACGGCCGCATCGTTTGCGACATCGGATTACTGATCGAGCGTCCTGCACCTTTCGCGAAAGTCTCGATACTTCCCCCAGCCTTCAGCGTCGACGAGGGAACGAAGGCGACGCTGTAGCCGGCCGGATCGAGCGGTGCATGAAACAGCGACCCGTGCAGCGCGACGAAAGCTCCGTCCCGATAGCGCTGCGGGAACTGCTTTCCTTCGTAGAAGACCATTGCCAGCGGCGCCGAGTGTGCCGGGAACGTCGCGATGGGTTTTGGAACACCCGCACAACGTTCACCGAATGACACCGCCTCTCTATACGCAGGCGTGAGAATCATCCGGCTCGATCGCGGATCGTGCATGCAATACGGAAATCCATAGTCCTGCGCCGAATCGATTTTGAAAAGTGTCTCGGACGGAATCGATGCAGCCTGCTCGCGCGAATACCCGGCCTGGGGCCACCATCGGTCGAGATGGTCGATTCCGTGCGGCGCTCCGTAGAGTGCGCCGCCGGAATGAGTGGCCATCGCCACCGTGTGACGGAGCCCTGTCGCAAAGCGGCTGGATTCGCTGAAAACCTGGTCCGCTCCCATGGCATCGAACAGCCAGATGCCGCCACTGGTGCGGAGCTCGTCGCACGGCTCCTGTCCGCGAAAGTCGCGCGCGGGATAATTTCGCTC
>DASWQD010000302.1:0-2837 GCA_036398255.1 Gemmatimonadaceae bacterium
ACCGCGGCCCGGCCCGCAAGCTCGGTTCCGCCAGCGAGCAATCCCGAGACGAGCAGAGAATCCGCGGTCTGGTGGTAGCGGAGAATCACCTTTGCCCGGTCGGCCTCTCTCGCCGCAAGGATCGTCGAATCGATTCCGCTCGTTTCCGACGTGGTGTCACGCGGCGTAACCGACATCACCGGAGCCTGGTTGAAGTAGATCGGGAAGCTGCCGCTCCCGTATCCATATAGTATGGGGCTCTGAGTCGCGACCGGCTGGGCGCGGTAGATCCCGCCTCGCGCATTGAGCTGCGTGGTGGTGTTCACGGTCACGGTCGGGTTGAATCCCATTGCGATTGGAAGCTGCGTCGAGTTTCCGGTGGTGATGAGCAGCCCGCCTCGCTCGACGAACTTTTTCAGCGTCGCAACACCTTCGAATCCCATTGCGACCCGGATGTCATCGGTCTCGTCCCATTTGCCGAGGTTGGGATACTTCGAAGTTTTTTTCCAGGGAATCGCTGGGCCGATCATCGGTCGGCCGTTGATCAAGGATGCAACGGGCCCGCTCACGTGCGGAAACACCACTACGTCGAACCGGTCGAGTCCATTCGCCCGTCGAAGCGCCTGATCCGAGATGTATGTATACGGGATTCCCATCTGGTCGAACGCGAACCGCACCCAGCCTTCGTTCTGTGTCTCGAGCCACGAGTGCATGAGCGCGATCCGCGGCAGGGCAAATGCACGCTTCGCTACCGCCGGCACCGAGCCGGCCCTTGCGCCAGCCAGCCCGAGCTGCGCGATAGCATCGCGCGCAGGAGCAGACACGTTCTCGATGATGTAGGTGCCGGCTGGGTAGTCGGCACCGTCCGACTTGAACGAGCTTGCAGCGACACTCACTTTCGCGCCCCGTACCTTCCACGGCAGCACCGCGGACCGCCAGTCGCCGAGATGTTTCACGAGAA
Source organism: Gemmatimonadaceae bacterium (assembly GCA_036398255.1). GTDB lineage: Bacteria > Gemmatimonadota > Gemmatimonadetes > Gemmatimonadales > Gemmatimonadaceae > UBA4720. The sequence goes on from DASWQD010000302.1 coordinate 941, forward strand.
GAGTGCTGCCGCCGGCAACCGTTCCCTTCACTGAAGCATCTGCGGTGAGGAGCGGCATCGGACGCGTGAGAACGCTCGAATCCGCGGCCTTGATAGTCTCGACGTGGCGCAGCATGTCGAGTGTCCACCCCGTGTCATCGTATGGCGGGGGATCGTCGACTTTGTATTTCTGGATCGCGAGCAGCGTGCGCACCGTTGCCGAGTACGGTTGATCGAGCCGTACTATCCAGTCGCCGCTGCGAACCGCGACTGTCGTCGTGTCCCTGCCTCCGGTCTTCAGGCGGAAATCGGCTGAGGCTGCGTGAACTTCGGCCCCCTGCGCGCGAAAGAGATTGACAAGATCTGCAGCTTCGGCGGCATGACGCTGGCCTCGCGGAACTATGAAAGCGTACGGAGCGCTCGAGCGGCCGCGCTCGATCATGCGCTCGGCCTTCGCGAGATAATTGCGGAGGAACGTCTCGCGATGATCCGCGACATACCTGAGCGCGACGAGTGATCCTGACTGCTGATAGTTGATGTTGCTGCGGATGCACCACTTGACTCCGTTCACCGGAGGATTGGCGCGATACCAGCGGCGGTCGGTGTTGTTGGCGCCAAGGCGCACGGTGTGGCAGTCTGCTCCGCGTCCCGTGTACGTCTCGTAGAAGCGGCCGATCGAGTTGTGCAGGTTCGCGACGGCGAGAAGCGTGTAGTTGGGCGCCCATCCATCGTAAAAGCCGTGCGTCCACACACCGGGTAATCCGCGCCGAGTGAGCTCGTTGATCTCCTGATACGCCAGTGTATGCCACTCGTTGATTACGATCGGATCGTATTCGTCGTTGTAGGGACCGGTGCCTGTGCTCGTATACAGGAACGGGACGGATTCGTGAAGATCGTGAACGACGACCGGCTTCCATCGAAGAAATGCACCGATCACGTTCTGCGTCAGCTTCTGCGACAACACGATTGCGTCGCGGTTGTTATCGTGCGCGGTGTACTTGCCCCAGTAGATGAGCGGAATGTTGTTTGGACCAAGGCCGAGCTCGCGAGAGAGCTTGTAGAGATCTACCACCCTGTCGCGGCCGTCGACCTCGGTGATGGGCGTGATGATGGTGATGACGTTGCCGCGAATCGCCTTGATGTTCTCGCCTTCGTCAACCGCGAGGCGGTAGGCGAGCTCCATCAGCATCTCGGGACTTGCGGTTTCCGGTGAGTGAATCGAGCCCGAGAGCCAGTAGATGGGTTTTGCCTCTCGAACGAGTCGCTCCTTGTCTGCGACGCTGAGTCCGCGCGGATCCGCAAGCCGTCCGAGATCGGTGCGGTATTTCTCGATGTTCTGTATCGTCGCTTCGTCGGCGATTACGAGACCGAGCATTTCGCGACCTTCGTCGCTCATCCCGAACGAGTACAGCTTCGTTCTCGGGGAAGCATCGGCGATCGCCTTGAAGTATTTGTTGACGTCGGCGACGTGTGAAAGCTTCCCGATCGTGCCGGGGACGTAGCCGAGCACCTTCAGCGGTGTCGGCACCGTGCTCGACGCGGGGAGCGCGTCCACCATCTCGGTGGTGAATTTCCATCGCGAGTCAGTCGGGGTGAGCTCGCGGATTCTTGCCGTGTAGGCGCTGTCGATGGGTTGTTGCGCGGCGAGCGGCGCGGCGAGCAGGGCGAGGAGAATCAGGCGCATCAAAGAGGGGGCTTGGGTGAGTCGATCGGTAACTACCGACTATTTAACTGCTCTGCCGCAGACAGAATCACTGCGTAGCGGCTCGAGCCGGTGCTCGTTGAAATCTCATGAAGAGATACAGGAGCACCTCGACGCCGAGCATGAAGCTGATGGCGATGAATTCCTGGCGGGTGGAGCTGGTCATGAGCCAGATCACCACGAGGCATGCGAGCACGGGAATAATCGCGCCGCCTG
>DASWQD010000303.1:0-1763 GCA_036398255.1 Gemmatimonadaceae bacterium
CCCGAGCGGCTGCCTGAACGCTCCGACGATGTGTTCGACTCTCTCGTTTCGCTGGAGTCTGACATGTTGCCAGACCGGAGATTCTCATCGCCATATCCCGATCCAGCGCCGCTCATCCCGGAGTTGCCTGAAATTCCCGGGTCACCCTGCGAACCACGGCGTGATGAACTCGATGAATCCTTGTTCCGATCGTTTGCCATACGTCCTCCCGCCTTCTCAGGCGCACTTGAAAGCCTTCACCTAGCACACGGAGAATTGCCTCCGTTGCCTGTAACGAAGGCAAAGTTCAAGCCATTCACCCCGTTCCCGCGCGCTCGCGAGATGTGTTCGATGCCGGACATTCCGCACGTCGGTCAGCTCTTCTTCGGAACGATCGTAATGCCTCCGCTCGCTTCGACGATCGCGTGTTTTATCTGATCCATTCGCTCGAGCCCCTGCTTTTCCCGCGCTGCCGCCAGAATATCTGATTCATCAACGCGCTCCTTCTGCATCCGGTCCTGATGAACCTTGCCGTTCTCGATCACGAGTATGGGAACGCCGTCGAGAATCTTTGCGACACGATCCGATTTCTGCTTCCAGAGCGACATCATGATGTCGAGACCGACGAGCGTGATGACGAGCAGAAATGCATTCGTCAATGAATAGTCGGTGGTTATCATCGCCTGCTGAATGGCTTCGCTGATGATCAAGAGAAGCACGAAGTCGAAAGCGGTGATCTGGCCGATTGACCTGTTGCCGCTCACGCGAAACACGAGGAGCAACCCGAGGTAGACCGCCGCCGCGCGCACGACCGATTGCATCGATTCTCCTCTCAGGGATAGCTGAATTGATTGAACGTCACCGTACTCCCCCCGGGAATTCCTGCCTTGCCGTGAAGGGAGCCGAATGCCATGGTTTCCAGATCGAATTCGACCCTGGAAGGCAGGACGCCGGGTTTCGCACTGAAGTGATACGTCACACGATCCGCGGCGACGCTCGTCGATTCGGGCTCGGGAACGATTGCGCGGACCTTGTGACGACTCAGCCACTCGCGATCCAGCCACAGACTCACCGTCGTTCCGGAACGCGGCGTCCGTTCTCCGAATGAGATGCCGAGCTTCTCGGAGCCGCTCATGCGCACCAGGCGCTCGTAGTCAACGGCCAGCTCGTTTCTGTCGCCCGCTGTCGCTTCAGCGACAACTCCGCCGCCGAACACGCCGAGAAGGCCTGCGGAGGCGATGAGAAGCATCACAATCCAGCTGACGCGCTGAATCGTCCAGCTTCTTCGCTGAAAGTCGAGATCCTGCTCGATCTCTATCGATCCGACGCGCTCGGTCTCCGGCAACCAATTCACTCCGCTACAGGCTGGGAATATCGCTCAAGGCATAATCCGCACCTGTCCCCCAAGCCGGCGTCAGGGAAATGCTTCGATGTACTTGATCCCTGAACCCGTATTGAAGAGCACAATGCGCTCGGATCGGTCCGCCACATTACGCTCGAGCAGAATCTTGAGTGCGGGGAGGCATGCACCGCCTTCCGGCGCTGCAAAGATTCCCTCGTGTGCTCCGATCTCGCTCACGGCATCTACGAGCTCATGATCGCTCACCGACAAGGCCGTTCCTCCCGACGCCCTGACCGCATCGAGAATCAGGAAATCGCCGATCGCCTTTGGCACCCGCAAACCTGACGCTGTTGTCGCAGCATTCGGAAACTCATCCGCAAACCGCGCCCCTTCTTCAAACGCGCGCACGATCGGCGCGCAGCCTTCGGCCTGCACAGTCACC
>DASWQD010000304.1:0-4272 GCA_036398255.1 Gemmatimonadaceae bacterium
GAACGACGCGAGCACCGACACCGGCAATGCCAGTCCGGTGATCACCGTAGAACGCCATGAATTCAGGAAGATGAAGACCACGAGGACGGTGAGGAGCGCACCCTGAAGGAGCGCCTCTTCCACGTTCTGCACGGAATGCTCGACGCGCACACCGGAGTCGAGAACTGTTCGAACTTTCACTCCGGGAGGAAGAGTCTTCGAGACCCGATTGACTACCTCCTGGATCTTCTTGCTCACCGCCGTCGTGCTGTATCCCTTCGACTTGACGATGTCGATTCCGATGGCTTCCTTGCCGTCGAGATTCGACTTGTTCGCCGAGTCGCGCTGCCAGTAGAGCGCGAGCGACCGCTGCTCCTGAGTTCCGTCGAGCGCATCCGCAACCTGTCCGAGCCGGATGATCTGTCCGTTCTTCTCGGCAACGACGAGCTGCATGAAATCCTGCGGACCCTCGAGCCGTCCCTGCAGGCGAATCGTGCGCTCGTCGAGCGCTCCGTTCACGCGGCCGACCGGCGCCGCGAGATTCTGCGCCTGAAGTGCACCGACCACCTGTGCGATGCTGATGCCCGCAGCCTGCAGTGCCTGCGGCTTGAGCTGGATAGTCATCTCGCGCTTCACTTCACCGACGATTCGCACCTGCGAAACGCCGGAGATGCCGCGCAGCTCGCTCGTGATCGCGGGATCCGCCATTCTCGTCAGCTGAGCTGGCGAGTAGGTGTCCGATGACATCGTCAGCGAAACGATCGGCTGGTCAGCAGGATCGAATCGCTGGAGGATCGGCTCCTTCATCTCGACAGGCAGGTCCGCTCGAATCGCCGAGATCGCGTCACGAATGTCCTGCGTCGCCTGTGATACATCCTTCTCGAACAGGAAGATCACGATGATCTGCGCGTAGCCGTCGTACGCCGTACCGAAAATCTGGTCGACCCCGGAGATACCCTTGATGGCATCCTCGACCGGCTTGAGTATCTCGCGCTCGACTCCTTCAGGCGACGCGCCGGGATAAGGAATGCCCGTCAGCACGACAGGCTGCTGAATGTCGGGGAACTCGTCGGTCTGGAGGCGCATCAGCGCGAAGAGACCGAACACTACGAGCGCCACCATCGTCACGATGGTGATCATGGGGCGCTTGATTGCAAAATCCGAAATTACCATATGCTACTCCTTCGGTGCGGCCGAAGTCGCTTTGTCTGATGGCGAAGAAACCTTCACGATTGTTCCGACGGTGATTCCCTGCGCCGCTCCGAGGAGAAGCGTGTCGCCTGCCTGTACTCCAGACGCGATCTCGACTGTTTCCGAAGCGTCGTCGCGCAGGCCAAGCTGCACGGGAATGCGCTCTACTCTGCCGCCCTTGATGCGGAATACAGCTGGAATGTTGCTGCGCGAATCGACGGCCGTTGCGGGAACCAGCAGGCCGGTGTGGCTCTCGCTCGCAAGTCGTCCCGTCGCAAACAGTCCGCCGACAAGGCGGCCCTCGGCGTTCGGAATCGAGATCACGATGCGCACCTGTCGCGTCGCAGGATCGGCAGTCGGGTTGACCCTGGTGACACGCCCGCTGAAAGTGCGTCCCGGATATCCATTCACCGTGAACGTCACCGGAGCGCCGAGTCTCACCTGGCTCAGCTGCTCAGCCGGTACGGAGCCTTCGAGTCGCATGCTCGATGGATCGACGACACTGAATAGAAGCGCGCCCGGCTGCACCACGTCGCCCGCCGAGACCGGGCGATCGCTCACCACCCCCGTGATGGGCGCGGTGATGACAGTGTTGCCAACTTGTTTCTGCGCAGTTGCGAGGCGGGCACGTGCATCAGCGAGTGCGGCATTCGCGGCAGTCGCGCTGCGTCTCGCCTGTTCGATGTCACGCTCGGCAATCGCGCCCGCGGCGAGAAGTTTTTCCGAGCGTGCGAGCTCGCGCCGTGCGATGTCCGCGTTATTGCTTGCCGCGGTAACGCCTGCGCGTGCGGAGAGAAACACATCCTGAAGACCGCCTGCTTCGATGCGGGCGAGTGTCTGGCCCCGGCGCACTGCCTGGCCTTGATCCACATATGTCTGAAGCACGCTGCCTCCGACCTGCGCGCGCACCGCTGCTTCGCGCTCGGGCATGATTGCCCCCGAGACGGTCGGACCGCTCTGAAGCACACCGTTGACTACGACTGCGATGTTTTCTGCGCCGATCGTCGTGGTCTCGACTGCATTCGAATCAGCCTCGGCAGCGGAGCCGCCTTTGCACGCAGCGGCTGAAACGAGAGCCGCCGACGCGAGCACCAATGAAAAGATTCTGTTCATCCTGAGTTTGCCTGTCATTGAATTAGAGTCCCGGTGGTATCTGCTGATTGGCGAGCGTGCCCTGCTGCGCCTGCTGCTGCGGGGTCGGCTGCGTCTGCTGCGGCGACGCCGGTGTCGACTGCTGCTGCGTCTGGCTGCCGGGACCGCCGGTCTGCGCCGATGTTCCGGACTGAAGCGGAAGGAGCGGCAGAAGAGCGAGCTTGATGCGCGCCATCTGAAGGTTGCGCGCGGCAAGCGCTCGATTGGCGGTTGCCTGCTCGAGAAGAATCCGCGAATCGTTCAGCTCCAGCTGCGTGGAAATCCCTTCGCGATAGCGGACCTCCGCTATCTGATATGCACGCGATGCCTGCTCTGATGTGCCGCGGCTCGCTTCCCACGCTGACTGCGCCTGGTTTAGCGCGTTGAGTGCAACTCGCGCATCGAGCGCCGCGAATTCACGCACCTGCTGAAGTCGCGCGCGCGATTCTGAAAGGTTGGCCTGTGCAACGAGCTCTTCTCCGCGAATTCTTCCGCCTGTGAAGAGCGGGATCTGGGTCGCCACGCCAACCGTCCAGTTCGCGCGGAAATCATTCGACCCGGGCAGCCCGCTCTGCGGATAGGCAACGGCGCCGTACTGCGACGTGAGCGAAAGCGATGGAAGACGCTGCGATCTCACGACGCGAACGAGCTCCCGCTGAGCACGCACAGCCTCGCCTGCCTGTTTCACAGCAGCGCGATTCGAGGTGACTGTGTCCGGAGATTCCCACGATCCAGCCTGAAGACCGGCGAGACGAATTCCGGCAGGCATCGCGCTGACGTCATCGATCGTCGTCGTGAGCGACACCGTCTGCTCGAGCGGGATGTTGAGAAGCTGCTTGAGCCGAAGGTACGCCACCTCCCGATCGCTCCGCCGCTGAATCACCTGCGGACGCTGATTGTCGCGCGTGACCTGCGCGCGCAGCAGCTCGAACTCGGATACGTTGCCGACGTTCTTGTTGAGCTGGACCTGACGCAGGACATTCTCAGTCTGCGTGAACGAAGCATCGCTTATCGCAACGAGCCTGTCGGCGAGCGCCGCATCGTAGTATGCCTGCGTCACGTCGAGGACGTTCTGCGCGCGCTGCGCGCTGAGCTCGACGGTCGCCGAGCGGCGGCCCGCTGCGGCTGCCTCGTTCTGCGCGGAGACTCGTCCGCCGGTGAAAAGATTCTGCGAAAGTGAAAGGCCGAGCTGATACTGGTTGGCCTGTCCGAACGGAAGACTCGAGAACGCGGCGAACGGATTCAGTCCGGAGATGCAGCGAGATGCTGTCTCGAGACCGGCGATTCGATCGGCGACGCTCGCACCGTCACCGAGCAGGTAGTCGTCGCACGGTCCGGGCGGTGATGTCGGGGCAGTCACTGTGTCGGTGGAGCTCGCGAAACCCGAGTACTGGGATTTCAAGGTGCGCGTATAGCCCGCTGATCCGTAGAGCTGCGGGAAATACTGGCTGCGAGCCTGGATTTTCTGGCCGTTCGCGCGCTGCACTCCTGCGCGCGCGATGCGAACCGCCTCGCTCTGGGATTCCGCCATTCGAACAGCATCGTCGAGCGAAAGCGCCGTCGATCCCGCGCTGGTCGGCTGTGATGACGGTGCCTGTGCAGTCGCGGAACCGGATGCGACAAGGAGAAGCAGCGTCGCGACGCCGCTTTGGAATTTCAGCTGAAATGCTTTCATATAGTAGCCGTTGGTTTCACGCCGATCGCGCGGAGAACGAATTCCGCGTACTTCGCCGGTGCCTTGGCGGGCGGTTTCGGAAAAAGGTCGGGCATCATCTCGCGGCTCATCGCGTCGTGAAAGAGCGCCGCGATGAGCATCGAGGACGCGACGACAGGCTCGAAGTCCTCTTTCGTGAAGCCGAGTGACTTGAGCTTTTCGAAGTAGGTGCAGAGCTCGTTGGTGGCGTGCGTCGGAGTCTGCGCCGCGCGCGCGGTGAGCTCCGGTCTCTCCTCCAGCTCGCCCATGCATTTCCG
>DASWQD010000305.1:0-4167 GCA_036398255.1 Gemmatimonadaceae bacterium
GACGGCGCAGGCCACGAAGCCCGCGGCGATGCGGAACGGCGATGGAATGGTAACCACTCCCGTGGCGGAATTAGGGTATCAATGGTTCAAACTTAGTGCGTCCTAACTTACGAATATGGGTTACCTAATGCAAGCCACTGCAGACTATATAGCAGACTATATAGGTATGCGGAACACGCACGTGCCAGGTCAGGTCGCCCTCACAGGCAAATCTCCTGTGAGATGCGCCTGATCATGGACGCGTCGATCACAGGAGAAAAAGCGGACATCAGCGCAGCTGCAGGCCCGATTGAGTCCAGAGCACGATCACGTAGCACAGCTCGCCAGTTCGCGAGAAGCTCATGAACCGCGGGGGAGTGAAGTTCGGCTTGTAGATTTCGATGGCGCCGATCTCCGATGGATGGTAGAAAGCATCCGGGCTGTCGGAGGTGCTGACCCACGGCATGTTGTCGACCCAGTAACGAACGCACCCGCTTGCGCTCTGTCCGGTCACACTCGGGCGACCGGTGACGACATCGGTGCCGTTTGCCTGCCGGTAAAACCGCAGGAAGCTCACGCCTCGCAGCATGTCGTTGACCCGGATGGGGTTGCGGCGCGCCAGCATCTCAGGAGTCATGAATGTCCCAAAACCCTGATGGCGTCGCGCTGCGAATCCATTCCGCTGAAGCGCCTGGTCGCGAATGGCCGAAATCGTCACGGTCTGCAGCACAGGGACGAACGTCGCGAGCTTGAGATCCACGTCGAATGTCTCGGGCGGCTTCAGGTCTACGGTCATGCGCACTGGCTCATACCCAAGCTTCCGAATTGTCAGCGAGCGGGTTCCCGACCTCGCGCCCGTAATCGTGAAATTTCCGTTCGCGTCGGTTTCGGCACTGAGACGGTCTTCCTCGATCGCAGCGCGAGCACCTTCAATCGGCTTGTTCTGTGTGTCAGTGACGCGTCCCGCGATGACCGCGCGTCCAATGGGGCCTCGCGCAACGGACACGGCGGTGTCAGTCGCAGCAACCGGAGCGGCGGCTGTTGCCGAGATCACTGGCGGAAGGTGAAGGGCGAGTATCGCAAGGCCCGAGCTGAGATCGACTTTTACTGACGCGGTTGTGTCAGCGCCCCGGGCTGCACCGATTCCGGAGCTCAGGTCCTTCGGAAGCCCGCAGAGACGGAAAGTCCCATCCGCTGACACCTCAGCCGTACGGCGCTGTGGAACACGCGAGATCGATTTCCGGCCGAGCTGGAGCTCGTCCCAGGTGGTGCTGACGCGTGCGCCAGCCGATGGATCTTCGGTCTCCGCATCGGATACGACACCCAGGACCGCTGCCGGGCCCTGAGCTCTCGCGTCGGCGGAACATTTTGCCGAGACGATCGTCGCTGCGCCTGGGGTGGCGATGAGCATCGCCATCGTTTCGCCCGGTCCGATTTTTTTCCGCGGAGTGACGACCGACAAACCAATGGAATCGAGCAGCGCATGCCGGATTCTGAGGGTATGCTCACCGGGAAGAACGCTGTCGATTGTGAACCGCCCCGCCGAATCGGTGATCGCGGCTCGAGTTGTCCCGCTGACCGTAATGACGGCGTTCCTGAGATATCCGCCGCGAATGCTGTCGACGGCGACTCCGGCGATCGTGGCGAATTCAGGCTGTGGAGATGGCGCCTGTGCGTGGGCGGCCAGTGGTGCTCCGGAAAACGCACACACGGCGGCGGCAACTGCAATGCAGGATTTCAGCGGCTTTCTCTCGGTTACGAGTGCGTCTGGATTCTCGATACAAATGGATATCGACGGGAACAGACGGCCGCAAATGTTTTTTCAGGTCATTCGACGGGCGCTTCGGGCTTCTTCTGAAAGCTGCCCGGCCGATTCCACTGCGGTCTTGGATGGACGGGCCGAGCCTTGATCGCGAGGAGCTCAGCGTAATACGCGATTACCCGCTGCTTCACCGACTGCTGAGTATCGTCCGGAGACTGCTCGAAGGGTGCGTACCGGGTGGTCAGGTCACCGTCGAGACGAAACCACCACCACGGCCGCATTCCGGCGTGACGAGGAGATTCGAGCGTACAGAAAAACGTGCGGCCTTGATCGACGAATTCGAAATCCTTGGTCACTTTGCCCCTTGAGCGTCTAACGAAACCTAACGGAAGGACCACCCTTGCCGCTGGCCCGCAGCAAATCTGGCAGGGGGTTTCTTGACCTGAACCTGCGTATCCCGCAGCGTTCAGGTTCGGCAGAAGGGGAACGAGACTTGGACCTCCAGTCCTTTCAGAGCGCCATTGGGGATGGCTACGCCATAGGCCGAGAGATCGGTCGCGGTGGAATGGCCACCGTGTTCCTCGCGCACGATCGCAAGCACGATCGCCAGGTTGCGATCAAAGTCCTCGACACAGACTCCGGAGCTCGATCTGCGGCCGAGCGTTTCCAGCGTGAGATTCGCGTTCTCGCGCGACTTCAGCATCCGAACCTCCTGCCGGTCTTCGATTCCGGAGTCGCCGATGGCCGACTCTGGTACGCCATGCCGTTTGTCGAAGGTGAATCTTTGCGCGCGAAGCTCGATCGCGAGGGAACGGTCGATATCGATACCGCCGTATCGATGCTCGCCGCTCTCGCCGCTGCGCTGAGCTACGCGCACGCGTCGGGTGTGATCCACCGCGACATCAAGCCAGAGAACATTCTTCTCTCGCATTCCATTCCGATGATCGCCGATTTCGGAATCGCGGCAGCGCTCGACGCGGCGCCTGGCGGAAAACTCACCGACGCCGGCATGGCAATCGGCACTCCCGAATACATGAGTCCTGAACAGGCTACGGGCGAGGTGACTGTTGACCGTCGCACCGACATCTACAGCCTGGGATGCGTCGGGTTCGAGATGCTGGCAGGGAGACCGCCGTTCGAGGGCGCGAATGTTCGTGCAGTCGTCGCGAAAATCCTCTCGAGTCCGACTCCTTCGGTTCGCCCGGCGAGACCCGAGCTGTCTCCCGCGCTCGATTCTGTCATTAGACGCGCGATCGCACGCGAGCCGGAAGATAGATGGCAAAGCGGCTCTGAATTCTCGAAGGCGCTGACGCGAGCGCGAAGCGGAAGCGCGACCTCGCCAAGACCGACAATCGCAGTGCTGGCCGGCGTTGCCGCAGCGATCGCTGCCGCGATATTACTTATTTCAAGGCCGGCGCCCACCGACGAGCCGTCGCCGCCGGTCGCCCGCGGTGGTCACGATAGCGCCGCGATAAGCGCCTATAGTCGCGGGCTTGCGCGAATTTCCCAGCGAACTCAGCGAACGCTGATCGAGGGCCTCGCGCTCATCGACGAGGCGATTCGTCTCGATTCGGGACTGGCACCGGCATGGGCCGCGCGCGCGCATGCATTCAACTGGGCACGAAGCTGGGAACTCGAGGTTCCGGGTGTGCCGCGCGACAGTCTCCTGGTACGCGCGCTCGAGGCGAGTGAACGAGCGCTCGATCTCGATACAACGGATGCGACAATCTGGCTGACGAGCGCGGCGGTGCTCGCAGCGGTCGATCCGACAAGAAGGGACCTGCCGATGCGCGCACTTCGGCGCGCCCTTGCACTTGATTCGAACAGCGCTCGCGCGTGGGTGCAGCTCGGCAACAACCAGATGGAGCTCGGCCAGATGGACAGTGCGCAGATATCGTTGCGTCGTGCGATGCAACTTGGCGATCGGGCGGTCGGCACGCCGCTATATGCAAATTATTTTTACTGGCGCCGAGATTACGACAGTGCCGCGGTATGGAGCGACAGCGCGATCAAGTACTCGTCGCGCAATCCTTATTCGTGGGAGACGGCGGGGGCGACTGCGATCATGCGGAAGCGTTACGATGACGCCGAATCGTACTACGAAGCGGCAATTCGCCTCGATCAGGGTCCGACGCGCGTGAGGGGACTGGAAGGTCTCGCGGAGCTCGCCGCCATCCGAGGAGACACTGCGAAGTCCTTGAGTCTCATAGCGCAGGCGGAGGCGCTCGTAGACTCGAGCGCGCCGAACGTTCACGCGGCGATCGCACTGGCCTCGGCCCATGCGTCCGCTGGGAACAAAGAAAAAGCGCTGAGGTGGCTGGAACGGTCACGGGAGCGGAGAAATCTGCATTTTCAGCTTCACCTCCAGCGGGATCCGATGCTGGACCCGCTGCGTCGCGAGCCACGATTTATTGCACTGATTTCGC
>DASWQD010000306.1:0-2315 GCA_036398255.1 Gemmatimonadaceae bacterium
CTGCTGGACGGAGACGCACAGACAGTGGCATTCACGGTCGCGACACGCGAGAGGATGTCGGTCTACCAGCGACTTGGCGGAACGCGCATGGCAGCGCTCATCGTGCTGCATCCGATTCGGCTCGTTCGAATGCTGGTGCAGAGCGTCTTCGAGTACCTGCGCGAAGAATGGGAGCGGCTGGGGGGCGAGCTGGCGAGAAGAGTCACGCACTCGGAAGGAATCTTCCCGTTCATCCGGATTCTGAGCAACGTGATCATCCGCGAGCTTCAGACGATGGCGATTCTTCTCGACGTTTACCTCGGCGTGCCCGTGATATACAGCACGTTCATGCAGTACGACGAGCTCGCCCATCACTTCGGTCCCTCGAGCCGCCAGGCACTTTCCGACTTGAAGAGAACGGACGCCCGAATCTCCGAGATCTGGCGCATGGCGCGAATTGCGGGCGGACGGCAGTACGACCTTGTGATACTCTCCGATCACGGCATGACACCCGCCGAGAGCTATCGAGTGCGCTTCGGCGAGTCACTCGGTGCCACCGTGGAGAAGATGCTCGATGCCGATGTGCTGACGAGCCATTCGGAGGTCAGCGAATACGCCGACATCGGCCCCGGAATGATCGAGGCCGTCGAGGGAATCACGCCGCCGGCGCGGGTGGGAACGCGCCGTGCGCTGCGCCGTCTGAGAGACTGGCTTCGCAGTCGCTATGGGCTGCGGGAGATAATTATCCCGGAAAAATTTCGAGTGGCCGCACAGCATGACGTCGTGGTGACGTACAGCTCGTGTCTCGCGCTGCTCTATTTCGCAGATGATGAGCGGCAGCTCTCAATGGACGATATCAGCTCGGACGTTCGCAGGCTCAGCCTGTACTCCGGATTGCTCGCACACGAGGGGATCGGACTAGTCGCTACGCGGCGGGCCGATGGAGTACACGTTGAAAGCCGCAGCGGAAAGGCTGTGATCCGGGACGCCGGTCTTCAGGTGATCGAGGGAGACAATCCGATGGTTCCCTATGGGACGGAAGAGTATGTCCTTCGAGCGGTAGAGAATCTGGTGAACCAGCCCAATGCAGGTGACTGTGTTCTCTTCGGGTCCTTCAATGGCGCTGACATAATCTCATTCGACGATCAGGTCGGCGCGCACGGATCCGCGGGAGGGGATCAGGTATATCCGTTCCTCATCACTCCCGAATGGCTGAAAGCCGGATCAGCAACGCTCGAGGATGCGCGCGACATTCACGGCGCGATTCTGCTACGATACGTCGCTGAACCCGACGATCGTGCGAAACTCTGACGCGGTCAGCTTCTCGGGCTCGAACGGCTCTCCGGCCCTCTTCATCACCCCCTGCACCACGGCGTCCACGGTAACGAGCGGCGCTTCCGCCTCCGCCTTGACTTCGGACTCCCATTTTCCGCGCTCGGGCCCTTTCAGCGTGTTGCGGTAGCTCGCGCTGTACACTGTGTGTCGCTCCTGGAGCGGGAGCGATGCCGCAATCACCGCCGCGCCGGTTTCCACTCCGCCCTGCCTGATGGGCGGAAACAGGTGCACGGTTTCGACGTACTCGGCGCCGATCTTGTCGGCGATCTCTTTCAGGAATCGTTCGGTGGTTTCGATCATGTCTTGAGAGCGGCGCGAGCGGTGATCTCGCGCTCGACGTAGAGCCTGAGAATGTGCATGAAATCCTGCGCGTTCGTCACGACCCCGAACGCCTGATGGGTCCCCCGGTCCTTCAGCTTGCTGACGACGAACTCCGACGAGTCCACACAGATGGTCGGCAGCTCGCGAAGAGTTCCGTCGGAATTTGTCACGAAAGCAGGCAGCATGTTGCCAGTGGCGATGGCGTGAAGCGCTGTCGCCACGAGGATCGCCATCGTCGCCCGGGTCGTGTGAGCCTTCATCGCGTCCTGCGCCAAGAGGTTGTCGGTGATTACCTCGGGCAGCGGCCCATCGTCGCGAATCGAGCCGGTGAGCACGAACGGAATGCCCTTTGTCACGAGAGCGTGCATGATTCCGTTCTTCACGATCCCGGTGCTCACGGCAGCGGCGATCGATCCGGCTGCTCTCACCTGATTGATGGCGCGCATATGCAGGCCATGTCCACCCGCTGAAGCGACGCCCGTCTGCGTCATGCCGAGTGTCGTTCCGTAGATCGCCGCCTCGATGTCGTGCACTGCGACAGCATTGCCGGCCAGGAGTGCGCCGACAAAGCCGTTCTCGATGAACCACACCATGTCGGCCCGCGCGCGGGAATGCACGAGCGCAGGCCCGGTCACCCAGATCGGGTATCCACCGTTGTCCCTTTCCGCGAGAAGAATCTG
>DASWQD010000307.1:0-7487 GCA_036398255.1 Gemmatimonadaceae bacterium
AGGGTTTTCCGGAGCTGACTCCAGCTTCCGGAATAGTGCTTTCGAACTGGGAGATCTGACTAAAAAAATCTGACACGGAGGCACGGAGCTCACGGAGCATTCACGGAGCATTCGCGGAGTTTCTTTTTGGTAAACAACGAAACGCGTTTTTTCCGCCGTTGAGAAAAAACAAAAAACTCCGTGAGACCTCCGTGTTCTCCATGACTCCGTGTTGAGATCTTGAGTAGCCGCCAGGTCAGAAGAGTCAGGATCGCCGGCAGAGCGACCGCACTGCATCGCCGAAGGTAATTGCCCTGAGGTAAAGCAGCTCTTCAGGCGCAAACGGAATCGGTGAGATTCCAAGCTCGCTGATGAGGTCGTTCGACGGGATCACGTTGTCGAACTTGAGAAGATCGAGAAGTCCCGTCGTCACCGGCGGGGTCGGCAGCATTGCCTGCGCCGCTGCGACGAGCGGCCGCAGCGCGGCGACGGGGACACCGACGAGAATTCGCGACGCGTTCATTGCAACGAGTATTCGCTCCGTCATCTCGCGCAGTGTGAGCGGCGCAGGTCCGCCGATGGAGTAGGTTCTCCCCACCGTTGATCGGTCTTCGAGACACTTCACGACCGCCTGCGCCACATCGCCTACGGCGATGGGCTGAAATCGCGCAGTGCCTCCTCCGGGAAGCGGATAGATCACGGGCGAGAGACGAACAAGGCGTGCGAGAACGTTCACGAACTCGTCGTCGGGTCCGAAGATCACCGACGGACGGATGACGGTCCATAGCATTCCGCTCTGCGTAACGAGATCTTCCGCTGCGCCCTTGCTGCGCAGGAACCGGAAGGGCGACTTGCTGTCCGCCCCGTTCTGCGACATGTAGATGATTCGGTCCACCGACGCGGCGCGCGCGGCATCCAGGATCGTTTTCGTCGCGGCCGTGTTGGTGTCTTCGTAGGTCTCGCCTTTTTTCTCGATTGCGATGGCGGCGAGATGGATGAGCGCGCTTGCGCCGTGAAGAGCCGACCGCATCGAGTCGGCATCCCTTATGTCACCCGACCTGATCTCGAGACTGAGATGTCCAAGCTGTTCTGCGGCCTTCGTCGGATTGCGGACCAGGGCCCGCACTTTCCATCCGCGTTCTGCGAGCAGTGTGCAGGTACGCGTTCCGACGAGCCCTGCGGCGCCGGTTACGACAACCGGCTTTCCACGGGCGGAGCCGAGCGGATCCGGCTGTTCCGCGACCGCTATGCCCGGGTCGTCATCGGGCTCGTATGAAGGCGCGTCACTCGCGCCTGAACGTTGATTCATCGAGCCCTCGGCCGCCTCACTCAGCTCTTCTTTGGAGGAACCGGGTCCTTGATCACGATGATGCGCCAGAACAGCAGGAAGATACCGATCGTGAGAAGGAGGTGTACGTAACCGGGAGCTTCTGTCGTGAACGTCACTATTGCCCACACGAAGAGCATCACGACAGCTGCAATAATTCCAGGATCCATTGAGTTTTCGTTGACGGTAAGTTTGCGCGCCGGTAAATTATAGTCCGTTGAGAGGTGTGATGTTGCGCTTCTCCGGAACGGAGAGATTCACTTTTTGAGCCGATAAGTCCTCCGGGTGGGTCCGAAAAGTCGTGCTGATGTCATGCCCCAGTGCGGGGAAGGCAGTAGGCAGCGGTGAGGGCCTCATACATTCGACAGGGCTTCAAAAACCCTCTTCGTTCCTGCAGTTCCAGCTCCGCCGTCGCCGTAGCGTGCCGGCGGGGCTTTTTTCTTTTTCGAGAGCGGTACTGCACCGATGCCCAAAGTCACAGTAACGCGGCGCATGCGCTTCAACGCCGCCCACCGGGTGTTCAATCCGGCATTCTCCGACGCGGAGAACGAAGCGACGTTCGGAAAATGCAACAACCCGAACTGGCACGGCCACAACTACGACCTCGAGGTGTCAGTCGAAGGCGATGTCGACGAGCGCACCGGCTACGTGCTCGATCTCGCGAGGCTTCGCGGAATCGTGGAGCGCGAGCTGATCGACAAGGTCGATCACCGGAACTTCAATCTCGATGTCCCATTCATGAAGGGGATAATTCCCACTGCCGAGAACATCGTCATCGAATTCTGGAAGATTCTCGAGCCGGCGGTGGCGCCGGCGAAGCTGAAGCGGCTGCTTCTCAGGGAAACCGAAAACAACTATGTCGAATACACAGGACACTGAAGATCTCGAGGGGCTGGTCCGGCAGCAGCTGGAACTGCTCGGCGAAGATCCCAATCGCGAGGGTTTGCTCAAGACGCCGTCACGCGTCGCGAAATCGCTCCAGTGGCTGACCCGCGGATACGAGCAGGACGCCAAGCAGGTGATCGGCGACGCGATGTTCGACGAGTGTCACAGCAACATGGTGATGGTCCGCGACATCGAGCTGTACTCACTGTGCGAACACCACATGCTGCCGTTCTACGGAAAGGCCCACGTCGCCTATATCCCGAACGGCCGCATCGTCGGACTCTCCAAGCTGCCGCGCGTCGTGGACGTCTTTGCGCAGCGGCTTCAGGTGCAGGAGAGACTCACCGAGCAGATCGCCGAGGCGTTGAGTGAAGTGCTCGAGCCGCTTGGCGTGGGCGTCGTGATCGAGGCGTATCACCTTTGCATGATGATGCGCGGCGTGCAGAAGCAGAATTCGAAGACCATCACTTCCGCTCTCCGCGGGGTGTTTCGCGACGACCACAAGACGCGGGACGAGTTTCTCCGTCTCGCGCACAACGGTCGCGATTGAGCGGCGTGCTGGCGGGCAGGACCGCGCTCGTAACGGGTGCCTCCCGCGGAGTTGGAGCGGCTATCGCGAGGGCGCTCGGAAACGCTGGTGCTCGCGTCGGCGTCGCATCTCGCACGCGCCCGGCGCTGGATCAGCTCGCGGCAGAGATCGGAAACGGCGCATTCGCTGTTGAATGCGACCTTGCCGACCCGTCCTCCGCGGGCAATGCGGTCGCGGCCGTGCGCAGCACGCTCGGCGGCGCGCCCGACATTCTGGTGAACAATGCCGGGCTGTTCGTCATTCGCGCGATCGACGAGACATCACTAGAGGAGCTCCAGTCTCTCCTGGCGACGAACGTGACCGGCGCGTTCGCCCTGACGCGCTCTTTTCTCGCGGAGATGAAGGCGCGCGGCTCGGGTCATGTCGTCACCATCGGCTCCATCGCGGACCGCCACATCTTTCCGGGCAACGCGGCTTATTCCGCTACGAAGTACGCATCGCGTGCAATTCACGAAGTGCTTCGCGCTGAGACCCGCGGCAGCGGAATTCGTGCGACACTGGTCTCGCCCGCGGCAGTCGACACGAATATATGGGATCCCATACAATATTACGGTTCCGATGATCGTCCTGACCGATCGGCGATGCTTCAACCTGAGGCGGTAGCCGAAGCAGTGATTTTCGCGGTGAGTCGCACGGCCGCTGTGAACATCGACGAGCTGCGCCTGTCGAGGACGTAGCGTGCACATCGAGCTGATCGATCTGCTTCGATGTCCCAAGATTCATGAAGAGACTTGGCTCGTCGCCGCGTTTACCACGATTCAGGATCGAATCGTGGAAGAGGGAAAGCTCGGTTGTCCGGTATGCAGCGCCGAGTACCCGATTCAGTTCGGGATTGCCGATTTCGCCGAGGAGGGGAGGGGCATGGTCCTCTGCAGCGGTGGGCTGCAGCAGGATCCTGAAGCGGCAATCAGGCTTGCGGCGTTTCTCAATCTGACGAAGCCGGGCTCGCTTGCCGTCCTCCAGGAAGAACACGCGGCGCTCGCGAATCTTGTCGGCGAGCTGACGCAGTGCCGTGTCCTGGCGCTCGATCCCGCCGTCAAGGTAACAGACACCGAGATGGCAGCCTCAGCTCACAGTGATTCCCGGATTCCGCTTGCCTCCGGATCTGTCGATGCTGTCGCGCTCACCGATTCTCGGTATCTCGATGACGCAGCCCGCGTGCTCAGGCAGGGAGGCCGGCTTCTCGCGCCGTCCGGCGTTATCCTGCCGGCCGGGTTCGCCGAGCTCGCACGCGATGACGCCGATGTCGTCGCCGAAGCCCACGGGCCCGTCATCTCGTTGCGCCGCCCGTGAATCCTACTAGGCGTAAAGAGTGTCGATGACGTCCTTGTAATTCTTGTCGACGACGCGCCGCTTCACCTTCTGCGTCGGAGTCATCTCGCCCTTCTCGAGCGAGAAGTCGTGCTCCAGCAGCGCAATCTTTCTCGGCGTTTCGTAGTGGGCCAGACTCTCGCAGTTTCCGAGCACTTCCTTTTCCATCTTGGCCTGCACTGTCGGCATCTTGATCAGCTGAGCTCGGTCCGTCCAGATGATTCCCTTGCGTTTCGCCCAGTTCTCGAGCTGCTCGAAGTTCGGCACGATCAGCATCGACGGGAAACGACGCTTGTCGCCGATCATCACCGCCTGGCTGACGTACTTGTTTGTCTTCACAAGGTTCTCGACCGGCTGCGGCGCGATGTTCTTTCCACCCGCGGTGACGATGATGTCCTTCTTGCGATCGGTTATGGCGATGAAGCCGTCGCGGATTTCGCCGATGTCGCCGGTGTGGAACCATCCTTCGGGGTCGATCGATTCGGCGGTCGCCACCGGATTGTTGTAGTAGCCCTTCATGACGCCCGGACCGCGCGTGAGGATCTCGCCGTCAGGCGCAATCATGACCTCCACGCCGTCCACCGGGCGCCCGATCGTTCCGATGCGGAAATCCTCGAGCGTATTCACGCCGATGACCGGGGAGGTCTCGGTGAGACCATACCCTTCGAGAATGACGAGACCGGCGGCATAGAAGAACTTGTTGATCTCCGGCGCGAGCGGCGCGCCTCCGGAGACGAAAAAGCGAAGCCGTCCACCCGTTCTTTCCTTGAGCTTCGAGAAGACGAGCTTCTGCGCGATGCGGTACTTGCGCGCCAGCATTCCCTTCGGCTCGCGCCCCGCGAGCTTCTCATCCGCCCACTGGTCAGCGACGCTCCGTGCCCAGAAGAAGATCTTCTTCTTGATAAAGCCGCCGGCAAGCGCGTTCTGGAGCACGCGTGCGTACATCTTCTCGTACAGGCGCGGCACCGAGAACACGATTGTCGGCCGCACTTCCATCATGTTGACGGGAACCGTGTCGAGACCTTCAGCGTAGGCGATGGAGCTTCCAGTCGCGAACATCAGGTAGTCGCCCATTCGCTCGAAGATGTGCGAGAGTGGCAGGAAGCTCAGTGCAACGTCGTTGCCCTCGAACGGAAGCTTGTACCGCGTAGCCTCGATGTTCGAGCGGATGTTGTTGTGCGTGAGCATCACACCTTTCGGATTACCGGTCGTTCCCGAGGTGTAGATGAGCGTCGCGAGATCGTCCGGCTGAACGCTTTCGGCGACGCTGCGGTACGATTCGAGAGACTGCGGTGTCTCCGCCGCCGCGCCGCGATGCTCGAGCGCAGCGAGTGTCATGTCCGCGGCCGGTCCGGTTTCGTCGAAGCTGACGACGTGAGTGAGCGATGGAACGTGGTCACGAATCTCAGCAATCTTCCCCGCCTGCTCCGCCGTCGACACAAAGATCGCGACCGCGCCTGAATCCTTGAGAATGAAAGCGATCTGGTCGGCCGGCAGTGTCGGGTAGATCGGCACGTCCGTGACCCCGCTCGTCAGGCATGCGTAGTCGGCAATCGCCCACTCCGGGCGATTCTCCGAGAGTATGGCAACCCGGTCACCTTTCTTTACGCCGAGTGTTGCGAGTCCCAGCGCCGCATGCCGTACGCGCCGCTCGATCTCGCGGTGACTCACCGGTGTATACTTTCCGCCGCGCTTGTACTGAAGTGCGTCGGGCTTGTCGAATCGCTCGATTGCGCCGAAGAACAGCTCATTGAGCGTTCCAGGATCGTGCGCGGGACCTCCCGCCACGTAAGGATTGGTGATTGCGGCAGGCTGAGTCGTCATGGCTTCGGTTTCACCTTGAGTACGAGTCTCGCAGGACTGCCGCGAACGTTGATACCACGGTACTTCACGAACGCCTGCACGATCACCGAATCTGTCAGTGACGTGAGACGCGTGACATCGAGCTTGATTCGTCTTCCCGCAACCCCGCGGGAGTCGGTCGTGTCGAGACTCGAGCGCGCGCCGTTGTCGTTGACGAGGCGGGCCAGCGCGGTGTCGCCCGGGCTCGCGACCCGAAAGCTCACCAGATATGCCGCCACGGAGCTGTCATTAGAAACGGGCGAGTAGGAAAGGACCCGGACTCCGATCGCTGCTGAAACGTTGGAAGCCGTGTCCACGACCGAATACAGCAGTGAATCACGGTCGTTGGAGCCGATCACCGTGTCGGGCCGCGGAGTTACCGCGATTGTGACGGTCGACGTCAGCTCGCGCACCGTTGCGACGATGCGCGCCGATGACCGCACGCTGTCTCCGATCACGACTCCGGTGCTCGTCACTCTCACACCGCGATCCACCGCGGTGAAAGTCACTTCGGGATTCTGTACCTCGTCACCGGAATAATTGAACGCCTTCAGCGTGATACCCCTGACGGCTCCGAGCGAATCCCTGAGTGAATCGCCCAGGACCACGCTGGGTGACGGAAGTGGTGCGAACTCGAACGAGAGGATGTCGTTTGCGCCGGTCGGAATCTCGACGCACGCTGCGAACAGAATCGCCCCGCCGATCAGTGTCAGCGGCATCGCTCCCGGCCGGCGACTCAAAGGAACCTGTCCGCCAGCTGCGATGCGAGGTTGATGTACGCCTGGGACGCGGGGTCAGCCGGGCTTCGCAGCACAACCGGCTGCCCGGCCGCAAATGCATCGGCCGTCGCAACAGTGCGGGGAATCACAATCGGAAATACGATGTTCTGCGGCAGGTGTCGTCGCACATAATCCACTACCCGCTCGCTTGCCGGATTTCCCTGCTCGAACATCGTCATCAGAATTCCGTCGAGAGTCAGCTGGTCGTTGAACGACGCGATGTCCTGAATACCCCGAAGGATCTGCGGAGTTGTCTGAAGTGCGAGCGGTTCACACTGAAGCGGCACGATTACGTGCTGGCTCGACTCGAGAACCTTGCGGGTTATCGCTCCGAGTCCGGGAGGCGAATCCACCACCACGACGTGACAGCGCGAACGCGCGGTCGCCAGCAGCTCGGGCAGTATGTCCGTCTCGCTGATGAGCTGCTGGTATACCGCGTGATCGGCTTCGTCAGATACCGAGCCAGCGAGAATGACGCGCAGCCACGGCAGCGATGTCGGCAGAATCACTTCCCGCAGCGACCGCACGCCATTGAGATAATCGGCGAATCCGGCGCCCTCGTGATCGCGCCGCAGGCCGACGCCGTAGCGCACGGATCCCTGCGGATCGACGTCGATGATGAGAGTCTTGAGCCCGCGCCGTGCAAACGCGGCGGCCAGGTTCACGGCCGTTGTTGTTTTTCCTACTCCACCTGTCTGGCTGACGATGGCGAGCACATCTCCCATCTACTCGGAGACCTCGGGGAACTCCTGGCTGTCGAGGTCCTCCTGCGCCG
>DASWQD010000308.1:0-6843 GCA_036398255.1 Gemmatimonadaceae bacterium
CGTTTCGCTCTGGAACACTCGGTCCAATTGGACAGCGGCTCTCGGCTGCGGCATTGTTGTCCCGTCATCCTACAGAGACAGACGAAGGAAAACATGGACACGCCATCTGAAGAGCGCGGGATTCGTGAATCAAGGTCGACATTCGCAAATCTGCCGAGGGCCTGAGTGAGCGATCGCAGGTTCACCGAGGAGGAAGTAGCCGCAATCCTGAAGGAAGCCGCCGAAGCTCAGTATTCGAGTGAGCGGCTGCTTCCTTCAAGCGCTGGGATGACGCTCGCTGAGCTCAAGTCGATTGGGCGCGAGGTGGGAATCTCGCCGGAAATGATCGAGCGGTCTGCGCAGAGATTCAAGCCTGCCCAGCAGCCGACGCGCAAGCTTCTGGGTCTGCCAATCGGTGTCGCGCAGACGGTTGAATTCGATCGCAAGCTCACTGATCAGGAGTGGGAGCGAATCGTGGCCGACCTACGCGAAACGTTCGAGGCTCAGGGCGTCGTGCGGCAGCAGGGCTCACTTCGTCAGTGGACGAATGGAAATCTTCAGGCTCTTCTCGAGCCCACGGCGACGGGCCAACGGTTGCGAATGCGTACGGTGAAGGGAAATGCGCCTGGTTTGATCTGGGGCGGGATCGTCGTGTTCAGCGCCGCCACTGCAGCGCTCGGCACAGCGATCGCGACGGGAGTCATGCATGATACGGGGCTCGTGGCGTCAATCCTCACGACGATGACCGGTGGCGCGGGGATGTTCGGCGCAGGCGCCGGTCGCCTGCCCGGGTGGGCGCGGTTGAGGCAGCAGCAGATGGATCACATCGCGGAGCGCGCCGCGCTAATGGCGAGGTCATTGCCGGACGACT
This sequence comes from Gemmatimonadaceae bacterium, assembly GCA_036398255.1. Taxonomy (GTDB): domain Bacteria; phylum Gemmatimonadota; class Gemmatimonadetes; order Gemmatimonadales; family Gemmatimonadaceae; genus UBA4720. The sequence continues at coordinate 851 of DASWQD010000308.1, forward strand.
GATGGGCCGTCGGGCGCAGCAAAAAGCCCTCACCGCATGAATGGCGGTGAGGCCTGGCAGAGTACGGGATTGAGGGCCGGCGTTCGACCAAAAAAACGCCACTGCAGAATCTGCAGTGGCGTTTGAGTCGGGGCGACTGGATTTGAACCAGCGACCTCCTGCTCCCGAAGCAGGCGCGCTACCGGGCTACGCTACGCCCCGAATCTGACGACAACGGCGAGCCGCACTGCGCTCGCCATTCCAAACTTAACCGCCTTTCCAGCCGCCTCCAACACCTCCAGCTGGTCCCGGTCAATCGACCTTCGCGGGACGCCGCTGCACGAAGGAATCGGCAGTAACCCCCGCGGAATTCCACCGTTCTCGGATCGCAACGGCGACTCCCTCAGCCGAGTCCTGTGAGCTCATGGCAACTACGGTAGAGCCCGATCCGCTCAGGGTCACCCCGTAGGCGCCGGCACTGCACGCAGCATCGTTCAAATCGGCGAGGCCCGGGACCAAATCGCGACGATAGGGCACATGCAGCACATCGTCGAGGGCAGCCCTGAGCAGGGCGGCGTCACCGGTTGCAAGACCATGAGCGAGCGCCGCCGCCTTGCCGGCAGCCCTCACGGCGATCTCATGCGTGACTTCGGAAGGCAAAATCCTTCGCGCCTCTTCAGTGTTCACGGGATAAGGCGGGATGACGAAAACGAACGCGACATTGGGATGCACGGGAAGGGGGGCAAAGAGCCATGAAGCCCCATCGCCTTGCGGAACCCCGAGTATCGCACCGCCAAAGAGTGCTGGAGCGACGTTGTCCGGATGACCCTCGATTCGCGTGCAGAGCTCGGCAACCGTACTTGTACCAAGCCCGAGCTCCAGCGCCTCATTCGCGAGACGTGCACCGGCAACGAGCGCCGCTGACGACGAGCCAAGGCCTCGCGCTATTGGTATCTCGGATCCCGCTTGAAAGGACAGTTCGTTCGGAAGCGGACAGCCCGCAGCCGCGCACGCAGCGGCAAAGCCGACGTAGAGACCGTCATCTTTCGCATCCACCGGGAGGGCGGCAAGCGTTCCATTTCGAGTGATCGTGATTGCCTCTCGATCGCGCCCGGCATCGTCACCTGTCTCAACCGACGCAGCAAGCCATCGATCGACCGCGACACCTATGCAATCGAAGCCGGCGCCGAGATTCGCGCTCGTCGCAGGCACGCGAACATGCGCCTTCGCAGAAACCCTATTCATTCCGCGCAGCGTCGAGAACCTTCTTCACAGCGCCGAGATCGGCATCGATCTCGACCGGCCGATTTGCGAACCGGGGAGCGGGTTCGGTATCGCGATGATACTGAAGCAGAATCCCCGGATCCTTTAGAATGTGGCCTGTCAGCACCGCAACGACATTGTCCTCTCGGCGAATCACACCGCGCGCAGCGAGCGCACGCGCACCTGCAACGCTCGCCGCACTCGCAGGCTCACACCCGACGCCTGCTGAATCGACGATAGCCTTCGCGTCGAGTATCTCGCTGTCAGGCAAATCGATGACGATGCCGTCTGTCTCGCGAATCGCGCGAACCGCGCGATCATGTGATGCAGGATCGCCGATGCGGATTGCAGTCGCGATGGTCTCCGCTCGCACAACGTGGCGTTCGCGAAACTCGTCGCGAAAGCTCGCCGCAAAAGGAGCCGCACCAGAGGCCTGAACCGCGGCGAGTCTCGGCATTCTGTCAATGAGTCCGAGGTCACGCGCCTCTCGAAGCGCGGCACCAAATGCCGACGTGTTACCAAGATTACCTGCGGGAAGAACGATCCAGTCCGGTGCCTGCCAGCCGAGTTGCTGAAGCATCTCGAGGATAATCGTCTTCTGTCCCGCGATGCGGAACGGATTGATCGAGTTGGCGAGATAGACCCCCAGTGTGTCCGAAGCCGCGCGAGCGAGACGCAGGCAGTCATCGAAGTCTCCACGCACGAGCAGCGTGCGCGCGCCATACGCGAGTGTCTGTGCAAGCTTGCCGAGGGAGACCTGTCCGGCTGGAACCAGCACCAGCGCTGGCAATCCAGCGAGTGCTGCGTACGCGGCGAGGGACGCAGACGTGTTACCGGTTGACGCGCAGGCTACTGCCGAGGCGGAAATCCTTGCGGCCTGCGTCACGGCAACGGTCATTCCGCGGTCCTTGAAAGATCCCGTCGGATTTGCGCCCTCGAGCTTGAGATGTATCGAATCAATCGCGCACCACTCCGACACTCGCTTGCGGCGAATGAGAGGAGTGTTGCCCTCCGGCTGCGTCACGATCTCTTCATCGTTCGCATCCGGCAGAACGAGCTCCCGGAAACGCCACACGCCTGATGATTCAAGTGACGCAGTCCGACCACTGAGTCGCGCGTCGAAAACCTCCTTCAGCGCGGATCCGCGTAGCGTCGGCGGATCATAACGAAGCGAGAACAGTCCTCCGCACCTACCACATTGAGCACTCGTGTCCCGCGCTGATACGACGGTGCCGCATGCGTCGCAGACCTGCATTGTCGCGGTCGCACGAATTGTCATCGCGAGCCCGCGAGCTTGAGCACGTCGTTCAGCACACCAGCAGCCGTCACGGCGACGCCGGCTCCTGGACCCGAGATCACGATCGGGTTGTCGCGGTATCGACTGGTTGTAATTGAAAAAAGGTTCGCCGTTCCTCTCAGTGTTCCGAGCGCACTCGACGCGCTCACCGTCACGAGACCGACGCGAACATCATCGGGACTGACTGTCGCCCGATAACGCAGCACGCTGTCTGTCGCGCGCGCACCTTCTACTCGCTCTCGCCACATCTCATCGAGCTCCTCGAGCCTCGATATGAATTCCGACGTGCTCAGGTCACGGTAAGGCTCGGGCACGAGCGACTCGACACCCACGGTATCGAGCTCCCCGTCGAAGCCGAGCACTCGGCCGAGTATGAGGGCTTTGCGCGCGACGTCCATGCCGGAGAGATCCTCGCGAGGATCGGGCTCGGTATATCCGAGCCTCATTGCCGCGCGAAGAGCAGCCGAGAAAGTCGCACCGGTGCCTAGCTCACCGAACACGTAGCCCAGTGTTCCTGAGGGGCATCCTTCAATGCGAAGCACTTCATCGCCGGATTCCTTCAGCTTGCTGATGGTGTCGATGAGAGGCAGGCCCGCGCCGACAGTTGCCTCGTGAAGAACACGACGACCATGTGATGCGGCCGCATGCGTCAATCCGCCGCTCGCTCCGCGCCGCGCAGCAAGAGGGACTTTGTTCGCGAGGACGATGTCCATGCCTTCCACGACGGCTGCCTCGAGTACCGCAGTCGTGTCTCCTGCGGTTACGTCTACGAGAATCGGTCGCGACAGCGCATGCCGGCTGATTTCCGTCAGAGCCGACTCGACTTTTCCGCGAACGCCTTTCGGGAGATCGGCGAGGGGCGTTCCTGCCTCCTTCGCTTTCGCCAGCTCACCAAGCTTTCGCTTCGAAAGGCCACGAGCGTCAAATACGTAGCCTGTAGTGTCGATCACTGCGACGACACGCAGCGAGCGCGATTTCGCAACTGCCGCGAGCTGCGTCGCGACCTCGCGTCCAATTCGACCGAAGCCGAGTATTGCCACATCCGCCGTCGGAGATGCAACCGCAGCGCCTCCTCCGATCTTGTCGAGGCGAAACGCCGCGTGAAGCGCACGCTGCGCCGCCGCCACACTCGATTCCTCGACGACGACGGAGATGTTCAGCTCCGAAGCGCCCTGCGCGATTGCAACGACGTTGACCTCAGCATCCGCGATCGCGGCAAACACACGCGCAGCGACTCCGCGCGTTCCCGCCATGCCAAGCCCGACGATCGCTACGATTGCCACATCGGTGCGCGCCGCTATGTCCTCGACCTCGTCACGCTCCAGATGCTCGGCGAAAGCCGACCTGAGCGCATCGCATGCGGCGGTCGCTGCGAGGTTCGGGACGACAAGGCACATGGAGTTTTCCGACGAGGCCTGCGATACGAGCGCAACCGAGACACCGATGCGCTCGAGAGCGCCGAATGCGCGTGCCGCAATTCCTGGAACACCGACCATTCCGGCGCCGGTAATGTTGATGATCGCCTGAGAGCCGATAGCCGTGATCGCGCGAACCGGAAACCGCTTCTCCGCAACGGCGTCCCGTCGAGTCGTGATCTCTGTTCCGGGCGAATCCGTATCAGCGAGCGGTCGAATCCACACGCGCGTAGTGTCGCGCAAGCCGATGAGTGCACGAGGATGCAGCACCTTCGCGCCGTAGTATGCGAGCTCCGCTGCTTCGCGAACGTGCAGCCGCGGGAGAAGTCGGGTGTCGGACACCACCCGCGGATCGGCCGTGAGCACGCCGGGCACGTCCTTCCAGAGCGTCACCGTTGCCGCGTTCAGCGCGCGCGCGAGGACCGTCGCCGTCAGGTCTGATCCGCCGCGGCCGAGCGTAACAACCGAGCCGTTTGGAGCCGAACCAATGAAGCCGGCAACTACAGGCACGATATCATCTTGAATGAGAGGAAGCAGCTGCTCGCACACGGCGCTCGCAGTCCGGGCGAAATCCGGAGTTGCGTTCCCATGACGGGCATCGGTGCGAATCAGCCGCGTTGCATCGGCGACTTGCGCGCGCACGCCTGCCGACTGCAAGGCAGAGGCGAACATGGAGGCTGAGAGCTGCTCGCCGCGCGCGGCGATTGAATCCACAGTGGAGAGGTCGAATGTGCCGCGCCGGATTCGCTGGACTGTCTCGCCCAGCGCTGCGAGATCACGATCGACCGTCGACGCCAGATCGCCGTCACTTCCAAGCTCCGCGACCGCAGCAAGATGGCGCTCGCGAATTCCTTTGAGGCCAGCCTGGACGGCGTCATCCTGACCGCGACTGGCGAACACGGCAATTTCGAGCAGCGCGTCGGTGACCCCCCGCATCGCTGACGCAACGACGACGGCGCCCGGCGGGAGCCCGGCGACGATTCGAGCCGCGTGCCGGATCGCAGCGGCGTCGGCAAGGCCGGCACCGCCGAATTTGTGCACCACGACTGATGAAGCGGACCGAGCCATTCTCTCGCGTGAGCGTGTGGTTGCCGGCCTGGGGAGGTCCCAATATAGGTGGAGCGAGGTGAACGGCTACACGGAATGGCCGCGCGGCGTTCCTACCTCCTCGGGACGAGCACCCGCGCCGCGAGGGGCTCCACAGTAACGCGGAAAGGACCCTCTCCTATCAGCTCTCCATCAGCCTGGCCCATCCGGGGCGGGTCGGTCTCGATCAGAAACGTCGACCCCGAGCAATAGTAGATGCACGGATCGGGGGTAAACCGCTTCCGTGTCATCTTATATAGTATACGAAGGGCGTCTACCACATTGTTCGGGGAGTAAACGCAGGCGTTGAGAACGCCGTCGTCGCGCTGAATACCATCGCCGAAGGCGATGAGGTCGTTCATAACGGCACCGAAATTCGCGACGAGGACGGCCGACGCGCGCATGAGCTTCGTCTCGCCATCGACCGTGAGGCTCACGGTGAATTTCTCGAGCGTCGCAAAAGCCTTCATCGCCCCAATCACGTAGGCGAAAAAACCGATACGGCGCTTCAGGGGGCCGGGAGCGTTTGCGATCATGGTCGCGTCGAGCCCAACCCCCATTCCGATCGCGAACCGATGGCCGCTCTGGAGGACGCCGAGGTCGATGCGGGCCTCGTCACCGTTCAGGAGCGCTGTTACCGCGCGTCCGATTCGAGCCGGAGTGCCGAGTGTCCGCGCAACCACGTTGCCTGTGCCGCCCGGCAGTATTCCGACCGGCGGACCGACATGCGCAAGGGCCCCGATGACTTCGATTGCGGTCCCGTCGCCTCCGAGCGTGAAGACTGCGTCGTACGACGAGGCATGAGCCGCTGCGAGCTGCGCTCCGTGGCCCGGCGCATTCGTCTCCATGACATCGAGCGCCACGCCTGCGTTCGCAAACGCACGTGTGGCCTTACCGCGCACGCGTGCGCCGCGGCGCGAGGCGGGGTTTACGATCAGCAGAACTCTCGAAAA
>DASWQD010000309.1:0-2204 GCA_036398255.1 Gemmatimonadaceae bacterium
CTCGATGAGCTTTGCGATGCGATCCCGCATCTCGCCCGCCGCCTTGTTGGTGAAAGTCACCGCGAGTATGCGCGATGGATCCACACCATGGTGCTGAATCAGGCGGGCAATGCGGGATGTCAGGACGCGCGTCTTGCCGGAGCCGGCGCCGGCAATGACGAGAAGCGGACCTTCGTAGTGGAGAACAGCCTCGCGCTGTGCAGGGTTGAGCCGCGCGAGTGGCTCTGCATCACCAGGAGAGACGTGCGCCCCGGTGGCATCCAGCGTTTCATTCATCAACTCAAGATAATATCGAAGGTCGCTCCACGTTCAGATGGGACCAGCACAAGCTCGCCGCCGTGATTGTCGCGAACGATGCGTCGCGCGAGAGGAAGCCCGATTCCCCAGCCGTGCTCCTTGGTGCTGAACCCGGGCTCGAAGATCCGCTTGCCCAGCTCCCTCGGAACTCCGGGCCCGTTGTCGCTGACGCGCACTCTCACCTGACCTTCAGGAAGGGCGGTAGCGGACATCGCGACTTCTCCATCGCGGCCGGCGAGCGCATCTATTGCGTTTTTTGCGAGAGACTCGATTGCCCACTCGAGCAATACCGGGTCACCGTCGATGATGATCGGTTCGTCGCCCCGCGACGAGGTAATCGTCACGCGCTGCGCGAGCGTCGGCACGCGCGCCCGGAAGTAGGTCGCAACCCTCTCGACGAGTATGCCCAGGTCCACCTTCTCCTTACGCGGCGGACGACCGATGCGCTCGAATCGATTGGCAACGCGCTTGAGCCGCTCGAGATCTCCATCCATGTGCGCGACCGCGCTTTCGGTGAGCTCGTCGCCCCCAGCATCGCGGAGGAGCTCGATCCATCCGCTCATGCTGGAGATTGGAGTGCCGAGCTGGTGTGCCGACTCGCGCGCCATCCCTGCCCAGATCTGCTCGCGGTCGGCGCGCCCGCGCGTCCGAAGCGCATACGCGCCGGCGAGCAGGAAAAGTCCGATAAGGACGGATTGAAGCAGCGGGATGATTCGGAGGCCGCGGACGAGCGGTGTGTTTCCGAAGTGAACAGTGCCTGCGTCGCCCTCGGCGATCGGTTTGTTCTGCCGGTCCAGCGCGCGCACGAATTCGCGAAGCTCGCGCGACTCGAGCGGAAGACTGCGAGGCAGGTTGGCGGTGTCGGTCGGATTCCCTTTCGAGTCGGTAATGATCAACGGGACGCCAGATTCACGGATGTGACGTGACAGGTCGAGCAGAGCGGTGTTCGCCGCATCGGCGCTGGGATCGTTCAGTCCGTCGTACACGCGCGCGTACATCAGGCCGACCCGCGACGCTTCGCGCCGCAGCTCGCGCACAACTCCCTGAGTGTAGATGACGTACCACACGAGCAGCGCCGCTACCGAGATCGACGCGATCGTGACCGGAGCGAGCCGGCGCATGTTCTAGCCGAGCTTGTCGGTTCCCAGGTACGGGCGCAGCACTTCCGGAACGTCCACAGTGCCGTCCGCATTCTGGTAGTGCTCGAGAATCGCCGCGATCACTCGCGGAAAAGCCACGCCGGACCCGTTCAGCGTGTGAACGAAGCGAGGCTTGCCGCCTTCAGCGGGCCTGTATCGAATGTTGGCGCGGCGCGCCTGGAAATCAGTGAACACCGAACACGACGAGACCTCCAGCCACACACCCGCACCGGGTGCGAATACTTCGAGGTCGTAGGTTTTCGCGCTCGCAAATCCGGTGTCTCCCGCTGCGAGAAGCACGACCCGGTAAGGCAGGCCGAGCAGCTGCAGCACTTTCTCCGCCTGCGCCGTCAGAATCTCCAGCTGGTCCGACGACGACTCGGGAGTCGCATAGCGAACCAGCTCCACCTTGTCGAATTCGTGGACGCGAATGAGACCGCGCGTGTCCTTCCCGTGCGCTCCCGCCTCGCGGCGGAAGCAGGGCGAGTAGGCCGTCACCGCCCGGGGCAAATCTGCCGCGGCAAGAATCTCGTCAGCAAAGAGATTGGTGACCGGCACCTCGGCGGTGGGAATGAGGAACATGTCTTCGTCGCGAAGACCATACATGTCGTCCTCGAACTTCGGCAGCTGCGAAGTGCCTGTCATCGATTTCCGATTCACTACGACGGGCACCCACGCTTCCTCGTATCCGTGCTCGGCCGTGTGCAGGTCGAGCATGAAGTTCATGAGCGCGCGCACATGACGCGCGCCCTTCCCTCGAAATACGAT
>DASWQD010000310.1:0-5031 GCA_036398255.1 Gemmatimonadaceae bacterium
CTCTTCTCCGAGCTCGACATGAATGAGAGAATCGCCATCCCGATCGCGTACATCATCGCAGTCGTGGCGGTATTCGAGATCCACGCCGAGATCGCGGCGGTGACAGCTCCGAAGGCGAAGAGAATTCGGAGCGGGCTCGATCCGACAGCCTTGAGCGACAGCACCGCGAATGCGATTCGCTTGTCGAGCCCGTGCAGCATGATCGCGCGCGCGATGATGAAGGACCCGATGAAGAGGAACATCAGCGGATCGGCAAACGGGGCGAACACATCCTTCGCCGGCGCCACGCTCATGAGAACCGCGGCGGTTGCGCCGAGGAGAGCCGTCACCGGCATTGGAAGCGCTTCGGTGATCCACAGCACGACCACGGCAGCCATGATCGCCGACAGGCGATGCGCTTCCGTGCTCAGACCACCCTGCGGGAGGGCGATGATCGCGAGGAATGCGGCAGCTGCGATGAGCATCCCCAGCGTACCACGCTTCCCGGTCGCATCTGTCCGCTCGAGTCCTTCTATCTCGCGCGTTGCGCCTGTCGGCACTGTCATGGCCCGGCACACTACCGATGCCGGCAGACCAGGTCAATGGGAGAATTTCGGCGTGTGGGGTATGGCGGAGCGGCGTTGACGATTCTATTTAGGAATGTCCTGTCGCTCCCACGAATTGTTTGGAGGCAACGCTGGCGGATCTGCTCGACTCCCTGACTGACACACTGGGGGACACGTACTCCTTCGAGCGCGAGCTCCACGGTGGGGCGATGAGCCGCCTGTTCGTCGCGATGGACAAGACCCTCGGCAGGCGAGTAGCGGTGAAAGTTCTCTCGCGCGAGGTCGCCGCGGAGATCAAGACCGAGCGCTTTCGCCTGGAGATTCAGCTCGCCGCGAGACTTCAGCATCCGCACATAGTTCCACTGCTTCAGTCGGGCGAGATCAACGGCATTCTGTACTACACGATGCCGTTCGTCGAAGGCGAATCACTGCGGCAGCGGCTCGACCGCGAGCAGCCTCTGCCGATTCACGACGGCATCCGCATACTGCGACAGGTCGCGTCGGCGATCTCGTACGCGCATCGCAACGGCGTCGTGCATCGCGACATCAAGCCTGACAACGTTCTGCTGAGTGACGAGTTCGCCCTCGTCGCGGATTTCGGTGTCGCGCGCGCGCTGAGCGCGTCGGTCGCGCCGGGAGACCAGCGACTCACCAGCAGCGGCGTCGCACTCGGCACACCCACGTACATGGCGCCGGAGCAGGCGCTCGCGGATCCGGAGATCGATCACCGCGCCGACATCTACGCATTTGGTGTTCTGGCGTACGAGGTCTTCACGGGGGCTCCCCCGTTCCGCGGCAAGTCGGCGCAGGCGACTCTCGCCGCGCACGTCGTGCAGGCGCCTGATCCCATCGATTCGAAGAGATCGGGAATACCGCAGGGCGTTGCGGCAATGGTGATGAAGTGCCTCGAGAAAAAACCTGCTGATCGCCCTCAGAGCGCGAGTGACCTCGTTCCTGTCTTCGATGCAGCTGCGACGTTCACGCCGAGCGATCAGTTCCCGCCGGTGATCCTCCCTGCCCCGCCCGCGCCGACGGGCACTGCTGAAACCATAGCGCCGAGGAGAAACCTTCGCGCCTGGGCGATCGCGATCGTGGCGCTCATCGCGGTCATTGCCGTGGCGTGGAGCGCATTGCAGAGAATGCGCGGATCGAGCGGAGCGGCCAACGACTTCAACTCGGTGGCCGTTCTTCCTTTGGTGAACGTGAGCCGCAACCCCGCCGACGAATATTTCAGCGATGGAATGACGGACGAGCTCTCGAATGCGCTCGGAAAACTTCCGGGATTGAGGGTCGCATCGCGAACGTCTGCGTACGCATTCAAGGGCAGGAACGCGAACGTGAAGGAGATCGGCCACGCTCTCAACGTGAAGACAGTGCTCGAAGGAACTGTCAGGCGTGACGGGAACAAACTGCGCGTCACGGCGCAGCTCACGAACGTGGACGATGGGCTGGCGCTGTGGTCCAACAAATACGAGCGCGAGACCGGGGACGTCCTGAGCGTACAGGACGAAGTTGCGCGATCGATTGCCGAAGCGCTGAAGCTGCAGCTCGGCACGCGCGCGCAGACGTTCTCTTCGACATCGCGCGGCACCGAGAATCTCAAGGCGTTCGACAACTATCTGCGCGGTCGGTATTTCCTCAATCGCCGCGGCGCCGACAATCTGCGCCTCGCGATTGCGTACTTCGACTCGGCGACCGCTCAGGATCCTCGCTTTGCGCGCGCGTACGCCTCGATTGCGACGGCATATGCGCTTCTTCCGGAGTATACGGATTCCGCTCCGCGCAACGTCTCGAGGCTGACTCATAACGCGGCCGAAAAGGCGCTCTCACTCGATCCGACGCTCGCCGAGGCATACACGGCGCTCGGGCTTGCGGACGTGCACGACTGGAAGTTCGAGGAGGCCGATACGGCTTATCGAAAGGCACTCGAGCTCGACCCCGATTACCCGACCGCGAATCAATGGTCCGGGGAGCTTCTGGTTCACACAGGGCGTCTCGACTCCGCCCTGACTCTGATCAGGAAGGCGGCGGCTCTCGATCCTCTCGCGCCCATCAATGCGTCGGCGATCGGCTACGCGCTGATCGTGATGGGCAGACACGCCGAAGCGATCGCCGAGTTGAAGAAAGGAATCGAAGTCGCGCCGTCGCTGGGGCTGCACCACTTCATGCTCGGCGACGCGTACGCGATGAGCGGGCAGTACGCAAAGGCGGTCCAATCCTTCGAGGAGGCGCAGCGCCTCGATCCCGAGCTCACGCTGCGCAAGGGCATGCTCGCGTACGCGTACGGATTGAATCGCCAGACGGAAAAAGCCCGGGCGATAATCGCGGATCTCGAAGCACGACAGCGGCAGCGGGGCGGCTCGGGAGTGGCGCTTGCCGCCGCATACCTTGGAATAGGCGACCGCGAGAGGGCGATTACTTATTTGCAGGAGGCGGTCAAGGAGCACGACATCTCGCTCGTGACGTCGGCGTCGCCTGTTCCCGACAAGCTGTACGACCCGATCAGGTCCGATCCGAGGTTCCAGGAAATACTCCGGCAGATGAACCTGCTGCCGTATTCGCAGGCGTTCCGGCGCAGGCGCTAGGATTTTATCGCGCTTCGAGCGCGAAGGGCGCGAAGCCCTTCAGCTTCTTGGACACGAAGAGACCCATTCCGCAATCGGTGAATCCGGCGGCCTTCAAGCGCCGCCGATACCACGCCGTCGTGCGAAAGAAGCCCGCCATGTCGCTCATCTCCTCGTCGACTTCGTCATCGCTCGTGATGATGTGAAGGTAGAGCACCCCGCGACACTTGCGGGCCAGCCGCCTGATTGCCTTTTCGGCATCGGCATCGGACAGATATCGGAGAACATCCCGGCAAACGACTAGATCGGCCTCGCGTCCGCCGAGCCGCTGGACCTCGACTTTCCTGTGGCCGTAGAGACGTGAGGCGGCTTCGCTCGCATCGAACGTCTCGATGTGCCGGCAGTCGGGGTATCGCTTCGCGAATTCCCTTGCCCACCAGCCCGTGCCGGCGCCAACGTCGGAGAAACGCTTGATCTCGACGCCGACGTGCCGGCAGAACGCGATGACGAACGCAACCTCGTTACGCTGCATCACCGGTGTTACGACCGCGGTTTCGGGCTGGTGGTAGTAGCGGCGGTAATAGCCGGCGCTGAAATGTTCATCGCGCCGGCGAGAGATGTCGGTCAGGCCTTCTCTTCTCCGCTCATCGGATCGATCATGGCGGCGACCTGGATTATATGATTGACCGGAAATCCGCCGCGAATGCCGTGCTCGCGAAGCGTCTTCTCGTCAGGAGCGATGTAGACGCACGTGATCTTGTTTTCACTGACGAAACTGTGGACCCACTGAATGTCGTGTCCCTGGTGATTGAGGTCGGCGATCACTCCATTGGATTTCGCTGAAATCCCCCGCAGCTCGGCGGGACTCAGTTTTTCGACTCCGGGCACTTCCCGTTCTATGAGATACTTCGGCATGTATGCGCTTCCTCGTTTTGGCGGGTGAGACGTTGCGAATGGGGGAAGCTGTGGCGCGGACGTGCTCGCTGCAAGACGTCAAGGAATGCCAGTAGTAGGTGGGTTTTGACCCATTGAGGATGATTGCGGACCCAGGATTGAGGATCTGCGAGGGTTAAGGACCGAGGACTTTGCGGCCTCAGGACCAACTACAATCGACGATCGGCGATTAATTGCGGACTGAGGAGATCGAGGACTCAGGACCGAGGCGGAATTGCGTCGCGGTGTCGCAGCGGAGCTGGTCTAAGGGAGCGAGGCAGATGCTTGCAAAGGAAATAGCAGGGGATCGCCGCAATCGCCTAGAAGAGATACGCCGGTTGCTGCTAGCAATCATCCCGCGCGAGCGCGGCAAGACAATGAAATAAGCTGCATACCATCGACACACACACCCTCGATCGCGAGTCCTCGATCTCCTCAGTCCGCAATTAATCGCCGATCGTCGATGGCACTTAGTCCTGAGGCCGCATAGTCCTCAATCCTTAACCCTCGAAGATCCTCAATCCTGGGTTCGCAATCTCTCGCAAGCGTTGATGGGTCAAACTGACCCGCTACTGCTTTACGGATTCCAGCCTCAACCAGGGGGCCATGTCATCCTCCGCCCTCCCAGCACATGCAGGTGGAGGTGATCCACTGCCTGCCCCGCGTTCCGTCCGTTGTTGATGACTACGCGATATCCATCCGGCTCGAGTCCTTCCGATTTCGCAACGGAAGCGGCAAGAGAGAGAACCTCGCCGAGCATCGACGAATCGTCCGCTGCTGCCAGGGAGTCGACATGAGCCCGCGGGATCACGAGCACGTGAGTCGGCGCCTGCGGATTTACGTCGCGGAACGCAATCGCCCCATCGGATTCACCCACCTGCGTCGAGGGGATCTCACCGCGGACGATGCGGCAGAAAAGACAGTTGTCACTCATCGCTGGCCCTCAGCCGTCATAGATGTTGCCACAGCTGCGCCCAGCATCGAGCGCG
>DASWQD010000311.1:0-18608 GCA_036398255.1 Gemmatimonadaceae bacterium
CCCGGAATTCGCTGGAATCGTCGATACATTGCTCTCTCGCGACCGGAAGCTCCTTCCCGAAACGCCGAGTGAGTTCGCGCGGAATCTGACGCTGGAGAATGTCGCGGTGAACATCGGCGACGCGGTGTGGCTGCGTTCATCCGAAGCAAACGTGAAGCTTGGCGGTTCACTCAACGTCACGCTGGGCCGCAGCGTGCAGACCGGTGAGCGATCTCAACTCGCCCTCGAGGGAACACTCAATGCCACTCGCGGCACGTACCGGCTCAATCTCGTCGACCCGTTCGTGCAGCCGACGTTCGAGGTGGCGAGTGGAAGTCTTCGATTCTTCGGGACCCCCGATCTCAACCCGACGCTCGACATCCGCGCGATTCACACCATTCGCCAGCCGAATCAGCGAAGCGCGAACCTTCGCGACATTCGCGTTCGGGTGAACATCGGCGGGACGCTCGCCCGGCCGACGCTCGTGCTCGACAACCCCGACAACCTTCCATTGTCGCAGTCGGATCTCCTGAGCTACCTGATCACCGGTGAGCCGGCGATCGCGCTCGACAATACGCAGGGCCTTTACCGGTCCCAGCTCGCGTCGTTCGCCCTGCGCTACGGTAGCAATCTCCTCACGAGCGCGATACCGCGGAATCTCGTGGATATCGTCGAGATTCAGACCGGCCGCATCAACGAGGCTCGCGCGGCGCAGGAAAATGACCCATATCTCTACAGTCTGCTGAATTCACGGGCGATCGTCGGCAAGCAGATCGGGAGAAACGTGTTCCTCGGATTGAGCACGGGGCTGTGCTTCGTGAACGCGAACAACTTCAAGGACAACTTCGGCTTGAAGCTGGAGTACCGGTTCAACTCGACCTACACCGCTCAGGCCGGCATCGAGCCGGGATCCAGCGACGTTACCTGCGCGCGCAATGCGCCGCAGATTCAGCAGCAGACGCCGCGGCAGCTTGGCTTCGACTTCTTCCGTACCTGGAGATTCTGAGATGCCCGAGCTTCGCGAGAAGGATGCGATGAAGTGCCGTGCATGCGGAAACGAGGAACGCGCTTCGGAAGGCTATCCGTGCTCGGAATGCGGAACGTTCATCTGCGTGATGTGCAGCTTTCGAGGCGTCATCAAATGTAAGAAGTGCGCTGAAGGGAAACCGGAGGTGCCGGTTACTCCCGAGCGCGAGATTCCACTGATCGACTGGCCGGAACATTGAGTCCCCGATACATCCGCGCCCGCACGCCGCTGGCGCCGGTCCTTCGCGAGCCGCGCGCGCCCGCGACGCAGGAGAACCAGATCCTCTTCGGGCACTGCGCCGAAGTACTTGGGACGGAAGGAAAATGGCTGCGTGTGAGGGGCACCGACGGCTACGAAGGCTTCATGCACCAGGGCTACACCGAGCCTGCGGAGGGAGCCGAATGTTCCGAATGGGCATGGGATCTCGAGCGCGACATGTCGATGGGCTGCAGCCTTCGCGACTCCCGGGGTGTCACGATCGACCTTCCGCTCGGCGCGATCGCAGCGAGCGGTAAATGCATCAGCGGGCGGATGATGGATCGCCCCCGGCGCCGCGACATTTTTCCCGCGACCGGCGACGCGATCGTCGCGTCAGCTACCGGTCTCTTTCAGGGAACGTACTATCAGTGGGGCGGAATCACCCCGTGGGGCGCCGACTGCTCGGGTATGGTGCAGACGGTGTTTGCGCTGCACGGAGTGAAGCTCTTGCGCGATGCCTGGCAGCAGGCAACTCAGGGAGTTCTGATCGAGGGGGGCATCGAAGCGCTGAAGCCTGCGGACCTGTTGTTCTTCTCAGACCGCGAAGACGGACACATCACTCACGTTGCGCTGGCGATCGCGGCATCGCGAATCGTCCACCTCGCCGTCGGTCGGGGCGGGCATTACGTCGAATCGCTCGACAGGCCTGATGAATACACTCGGGAGCTCATCGTGCGGTTCCGGTTTGCCCGGCGGATTCTCGGGTAGTTCCGTCTTAGCTGAACATGGAAGCTGGCGGCTGCATCACGACAGGCGGATTTCCACTCACGTGGAGCTTCACTTCCGAGACGAGAATGCCGTCGAGTGAAACCTGCATTGCGTACATACCGGCCTGATTCAGCGGCAGGTCGATGACGGCGATGATGGGAAGGTCCATCTCGAACGCCGGATTGGGACCGGGCGCGACATTGAGCTCGCCGTCCGACGACCACAGCACCTCTTCCGAAGGATTCACCCACGAGAAGCCGAGGCGGTGGGCACCCTGATCGTCGGCGCTTCCTTTCAATCGCACCACGAAATGCGTTCGCGGGTGCACCGCCGGAAATCCTCCCACCGCGAGAGCGTCGAACACGCCGAGTACGTTGAGCTTTCCCTCCTGAGAAAGGTTGGCGCCGTCGGCGAATACAGCGAATGAGATGTGCATCGGCAGAAAGTAGAGGAGCGGGCAGGGACTAGCTAGCTTTCGCGCGATGCCAGACAGCCATAAACACGCCGGATTCGGCAAGACCGACGCGCTGCTGTTCCTGATGGCTATGATCTGGGGTGTGAACTTCAGTATTGTAAAGTTCGGAACGGAGGTGATGAGCCCGCTTGCGTTCACCGGACTTCGCGTCCTGCTCGCTGCTGCGGTCCTGCTGCTCTTCGCGTTTCTGCGGAAGCCGAAATTCCCGCCACGGCGTGACATCCTCGCGCTCATGGCGCTCGGGATGCTGGGGAACGGGCTCTACCAGCTTCTGTTCGTTCTCGGAGTTGCGCAGACCAGGGTCGGAAACGCGGCGCTGATCGTTGCGGCTGCACCGGCTTTCATCGCAATCGCCAGCCGGGTTGGCGGAGTCGAGCGAGTCAATCGACGGGTCGCTGGTGGCATCGCACTTTCACTTTTCGGAGTCATGCTCGTCGTGCTCGGCAGCGCCCGCGCGGCAACGGGCAATGCTACGCTCGTAGGCGCGCTGCTAGTCTTCGGCGGAACGCTCTGCTGGACTGCGTTCACTGTGCTGCTCCAGCCGTTCGCCCGCCGCATGGATCCCGTGCAGCTGTCGGCGTTCACGATGCTCGGTGGCATGATTCCGCTGGCGTTCGTGACCTCGCGGTCAATCGCGGCGACTGACTGGTCGAAGTTCGGGTTTCCGGCGTTCGGCGCGCTCTTCTACGCCGGCGTCATCTCCATGGGACTCGCGTATGTATTCTGGTATCGGGGTCTCAGAGTTCTCGGCCCGACGCGCACGGCGGTGTATTCGAATCTTCAACCCGTGATCGCGATTTTCGTCGCGTGGGTTTTCCTGAGCGAAGTGCCGACGATATGGCAGGGCGTCGGCACGGGGACGATCATGACGGGACTTTTTCTGACAAGGACATGAGAGTAGTTCTTTTCGACATAGACGGAACAATCCTTCGCAGCGGAGGAGTCGGCCGCATCGCGATGGAGCGCGCGCTCACCACGGTGTTCGGATCGCCAGGCAGCAATGAATACCGGTACGACGGAAAGACTGACCGGCAGATCGTTCGCGAGACGATGCGCCTCGTGGGATTGCGCGACGAGGAGATCGATGCGCAGATGGACACGCTTCTCGATGCATACATCGGCGGCCTTCACGATGAGCTCGGATCGGGCACGCGCACCGTGCACGTGTACCCCGGTGTGCTCGAGCTGCTCGATGAGCTCGAGGCCGAGTCGAACGTCGTGCTCGGTCTCCTGACTGGAAACATTCAGGAGGGTGCCAAGGCAAAGCTCGGAGCGGCGGGGATCGACTTCTCGCGGTTCAGGGTGAACGCATTCGGATCGGATCACGAAGAGCGTCCGGAGCTCCCTGGCATAGCGCAGCGCCGCGCGCGTGATGTGCTCGGTGCCGACATCGCCGGTAATCGTCTTGTGGTGATCGGCGACACACCCGCAGACATCAGGTGCGGTGAAGCCATAGGAGCGCGAGCGATTGGCGTTGCGACCGGACGCTATTCGGTAGACGAGCTGAGCGAGCACGGCGCGTACGCGGTGTTCGAGACGCTTGCCGACACCGGCGCGGTCATGGAGCGCATCATGAATGCGTGAGATGGAGCTCAAGAGCGTAGTCGATGACGCCGCGCTTCGCCGTGAAATAGTAGAGCGGGCGGGAGGCAAGCTCGAGTTTGTGGGCACATTGATCGATCACCGCTACGCGGATCCGGAAGGACGGATGCTCGCGGCCGACAACGTGCTTCGCCTGCGGATCTATGAGAGCGACCGCGGCCGGGAAGGACATCTCGACTGGAAAGGGCCCACGGGCTACGAGGGCGGCTACAAGGTTCGCGAGGAGCTCACGACGATGGTCGGCGATCCTGACTCGCTCGCCGCGATTCTCCGGAACCTCGGTTACTCGGTGATCATGAGAATCGAGCGCCGCATCAGGCAGTATTCACTCGTCGGGGCGACGGTGAGATTTGAGGAGTATCCGCTCATGGACACGCTCGTGGAGGTTGAAGGGTCAGCCGAATCGATCGAACGGGCAATCGAGATCATCGGTCTTCCTCGCTCGGGGTTCACGACCGACAGGCTGACGGAGTTCGTCGCAAGGTTCGAAGCCAGGGGAGGAGAGAGGGCAATGCTGGAGTTCTAGGCGCGATTGCCCAGCCGGGTAATCCGGATAGATTTACTCGGCAATGATTCAACGCTTTAGAACCGGCCTCTGTGCCGTGTTTTTTTTGGCTCTAAGTGCCGCTGAAGGAGCCTCCCAGGAAAACTCAGCGAAGCGTCTCTCGAGCATCGTAAGTGTTGCCATTGAAGAATATGGCAAGGCTTTCGACGCCAAAGGGAAGCTCGTTTCGCAGCTCGAATACGACGAGACCACGAGCTTTCTGGAGGACGCGCGGATCGTCGCCGGACGGCTCCGCGGCTACAACGCGCCGCTGACACAGGCGGTCCTCGACACGCTGATCGACGCGGTGAAGCGGAAGATTCCGCCGAAGGATGTACGCCTCATTCACGCGCGGTTCACCGGTGCACTCGGCGCTGCCGGCGCCATGGACATGCCGAGCGGACCGCTCGACACCGCACGGGGGCACACGCTCTACACCCAGAATTGCGCGGCATGTCATGGCGACCGGGGACTGGGCGACGGTTCCGCGGCTGCAGGACTTGCCGTCCCACCGCCGCCCATCGGCTCGGTCGCGAAGACCCCCGACCTGACGCCGACGCTCGCATACAACGTTGTCTCGGTAGGAGTCCGCGGAACGCCGATGCCATCCTTCGCGGCGAACCTGACGCCGCAGGACCGCTGGAACGTCGTGAACTACATGTACACGATGCGCGGCGTGAAGATGGAGCTTCCTGCCGCTCGGCCGGATGCGACTGCCGCACCGGGCGCGCCCGCCGCCAGATCCGTTCTCGCTCTGCTCGACAGCGCCCTCGAGTTCGCGCGGAAAGGCAAAACCGCAGAGGCTGGAGACCGAGCGTTCGACGCGTACATCGCGTTCGAGCCGCTCGAAACTCCTGCCCGCGCCCGTCAGCCCGGGCTCGTTGCATCGATGGAGAGGCACTTCGCCGACTTCAAGGGCGCGCTTCGAGGAGATGACCTGAGGGTCGCCGAGCGTGCGCGGGACGCGATCGCTCTCGATCTTCCGCGCATCGTCGAGCTGACCCGCCCGACGGGAAGCGGATGGGGCGCATTCCTTCAGTCGTTCCTGATCATTCTTCGCGAAGGTTTCGAGGCGATCCTCGTGATCGGGGCGATCGTTGCGTTCCTCATCAAGACGGGCAACCGCGCCAGGCTCAAATCGATCTGGACGGGAATCGCGCTCGGCCTCGTCGCGAGTGCGCTGATGGCCATCGTCCTCATGACCGTGCTCAAGCATCTGCCGGCGAGCCGCGAGATCATCGAAGGTGCGACGATGCTCGTTGCGGTTGCCGTACTTTTTTCCGTCAGTTACTGGCTGATCTCGAAAGTCGAGGCGGCCAAGTGGCAGAAGTTCATCAAGGAGAAGGTCAACACCGCACTTGACCATGGCGGTGGAAAAGCACTTGCGATCGTGGCGTTTCTGGCGGTGTTCCGCGAGGGCGCGGAGACGGCTCTCTTCTACCAGGCTCTGTTCAACGAGGGCAATGTTGCGATGCCGTTGTCCCTGGGAATTGTCGCCGGCGCAGTGGCGCTCGCGGTGATCTTCACGCTGTTCTACCGCTTCGGCGTGAGAATTCCGATGCGCCCATTCTTCACGGTTACGAGCGTGCTGCTCTACTACATGGCGTTCGTTTTTCTGGGGAAGGGAATTCGCGAGCTCCAGGAAGGCAACGTGGTCGGCATCACGGTCATGCACGGAATGCCGAGCGTGCCGTCGATGGGAATTTTTCCGTCGATGGAGACTGTCACTGCTCAGGGAATTCTGCTCGTGCTGTTCCTCTTCATGCTAGTGAAGACATTCCTGCCGCAGCGGTCAGAGGTTCCCTCCTAAGTTCTACCGGGGGCTGGGGAAAGGGTCTTGTGAGACCGGTGAGACCGGTGAGAACAACACAACTGCTTTTGTGTTTTTTAAAAAACCATAAAAAAACTGGTTTCCGTTTTTCTCACCGGTCTCACCGGTCTCAAAAAACCCTTTCCCTCAGCCTGTCGGAAAGAACTAGCGTGCCCGGGCGGCAACGCGGGGTGGATTCCACTTCACCATCATCCAGATCGCGCCGAACAGCGCAAAGGCAATCGCGATCAGCTGGGCTACCGTAAGACCCGCCGCGAAAAACCGGTCGTCCTTCGCCCGGAAGAATTCCACGATGAAGCGCTCGATTCCTGCGAGCAGGCAGTAGAGCCCGAAGAGCCAGCCGTCGCCATGCTTGTGGTTTCGCAGGCGCAGCACGATGAAGAACATGATCGTTCCCATCGCCACCTCGTACAGCTGCGTGGGGTGGACCGCGATGACTTCGTTCGGCGGAGTGCCGTCGGGAAACTTCACTCCGAACATGCTCGACATGTTGGCTGCGGTTGACGGCGGCGCGCCTTCCGGAAACGTCACCGACAGCGGGCCCGACCAGGGTCGGCCGTAGTCGTCGCCGACGGCCCAGCAGCCAGTGCGTCCCACGGCGTAAGCAGCCGCGAGCGCAGGCGCAACCGAGTCGCTCGTGCGCGCGACGCCGAGCTTCTTCCACATCACCACTGCGGTGACCGCGGCGATTCCGCCGATGAGTCCACCCCAGAAAACGAATCCCGCGCGGCTCGTGAGCGACCCCACATCCTGCGTCAGGATCGCATAGTAGATCTTGGCTCCGAGCAATCCTCCGACGACGGCGGCGAATGTCATGTCGCCTGCAGCCTGCGGGTCCTGTCCGCGCCGCTGCATCTCGCGCTGCGCGATGATCTGCCCGATGACGAAGCACATCAGCATCGCGAAGCCGAATCCGGTGAACTGAAGCGGCCCGAACTCATACGAGACGGGATGGTGAACGATCTGGGCGAAGACGTGTGGCATGATTGAATAGGACCAGAAATGACGGTACCGGGTATCCGTTAGGCCGCGAACAGACCGGGAATCGGCTGGCTCGCGAAAGCATTCAAGTCGAGTCCCGACCGCTCCCCGCGCTCGAAATGAAACATGCCGGCACGCGCGATCATCGCTGCATTGTCGGTTGCGAGCCGGGGCGTCGGCGCGAATACAGTAGCACCAATCCCGCTCACGCGCTCGCGCATCGCGCCTGCGAGCGTCGCATTGCACGCCACCCCGCCGCCAAGGACAATCCGCTTCCGGCCGAATGCACTCGCTGCGCGGAAGGTTTTTTCGACAAGGGATCCGATCAGGGCGTCCTGGAATCCGCGCGCGATGTGGGCCTTGTCACGATCGATGTCGTCACTCTCGCGGACGGCGTTCAGGATGGCGGTCTTCAAGCCGCTGAAAGAGAACTGGTAGTAATCATCGCTGTCCGCCGCATCGCTCCGGCGAACCATTGGCCGCGTAAAGCGAAAACGGGAGCTGTCCCCCTCGTGCGCCAGTTTCTCGATGTGACGTCCTCCTGGATATGGAAGACCGAGAAGCTTGGCGACCTTGTCGAATGCCTCTCCCGCCGCGTCATCGCGCGTTCCACCGAGGAGCCTGTAGGCTCCCCACGCCTCCACGTCGAGGAGCAGGGTATGCCCGCCTGATACCAGCAGCGCGGTGAACGGAGGAACCGCGTCCCTGTTCTCGAGAGCCGTCCCGAACAGATGACCCTCCATGTGATGCACGCCAATCACCGGAATGTCCAACGCATACGCGAGCGACTTGGCGTAGCACACTCCAACCAGCAGAGCGCCGATCAATCCGGGAGCCGACGTCACCGCGATCGCATCGACGTTCCTGAGATCAGTCCCCGCGTCACTCAGCGCGCGCGAGACAACAGGGACGATGCTGGTGAGGTGCGCGCGCGATGCAATCTCGGGAACCACGCCGCCGAACACCTTGTGAATGTCCTGCGACAAAATGACCAGTGATTCGACCTTCACATCGTCGCCGGTGCCGCTCACGACCGACGCCGACGTCTCATCGCATGATGTCTCGATCCCGAGGATGCGCGGCAAATCAGTCGGCCTTCTCTGCCAGCAGCCGGTCGATCAGCGCGCGATTCTCGGCGGAATTCCAGTCGTGTGCGCCGAGGAGTTTCTTGCGAATGATTCCGTCGCGGCCGATGATCACTGTCTCGGGATAGCCGGTGGTCTGATACGCGCGGCTCACTTTTCCTTCCTGTCCTCCCGGGTCGTGCAGTACCTCGAACGACAGGCCGTACTCTTTCACGAAGCTGCGGATCTGAGCCTCGCTTCCGGGCTCGTCGACACTGACGGCAATGATCTTGAGGCCCTTGCCCGAGTACGCGCGATGAAGCTGCTCGATTGCGGGCATCTCGATCCGGCAGGGGGCGCACCATGTCGCCCAGATGTTGATCATCACGACGTCACCGCGGTAGTCGTCGAGCGTCTTGCGCTTCGCGACGCTGTCCAGCGTCATCACCGAAAAGTCAGGCGCTTCCGCTCCCACGCCGACGGGTGACAGCTCATCGCGGAGGAGGGCTCGACCGGCCGCAAGGAGTGCAACCAGAAGTGCGAAAACGAGCGCGATGATCGCGAGCTGCTTGCGGCTCATGCTGTCTCCAGGCAGATCTGGCGGAGGGCGGCGATTTCCGCCTTCGGATTCTTCGCGCCGAACACAGCGTTCCCCGCGACGAAAGTATCGGCGCCTGCCCGCCAGACTTTCTCGATTGTGTCGCGGCCGATTCCCCCGTCCACTTCGAGAGCGGCGTGGCTGTTCTGCTCGTCGAGCAGCTTTCTGGCTCGTTTCACCTTGTCGACTGATCCCGGTATGAAATCCTGCCCGCCGAATCCGGGGTTGACGGTCATGATCAGAAGAAGGTCGAGATCGCTCGCGACTTCGCGGACTCCAGCGAGCGACGTCCCCGGATTGACCGCGACCCCGGCAAGGCAGCCAAGCTCCCGGATTCTTGCAAGCTGTCGCTGAAGATGCGGTGCGGCCTCGACGTGGATCGTCATCCCGGTTGCTCCGGCTCCTGCAAAGCTATCGAAATATTTCTCGGGCTCCACCACCATCATGTGAACGTCGAGTGGCAGCGTCGTCGCCTTGCGCGCGGCGCGGATCACCTTTTCGCCGAACGTGAGGTTCGGCACGAAGCGGCCGTCCATCACGTCGAGGTGAATCACATCGGCTCCGCCCTCCTCGCACATGCGGATTTCTTCCGCGAGATGTCCGAAGTCGGCACTCAGTATGGAAGGAGCGATGCGTGCTTTCATCGAAGCACCAGCGAATCCGCAACGATCGAATCGAGCGGTGCGATTCTCTGCGGGGGAGGGAACCGGGAAACCCTGAAGCTCACACTCGCTCCGGCTGAGACGGTTGCACCCGCACCCGGCGACTGGCCAAGCACCGTGTTCTCCGGCATGAATGAGCTCGTATCCCTCGATGTTGGTCCGAGACGCAGGCCGAGCTGCTCGAGCGCCGAGCGCGCATCGGCAAGCGTGCGGCCGGTGAAATCGGGAAGCTGGACCGTAGATGGTCCCTGGCTCAGAGTGATGCTCACGGTTGCGGGAAGGTCGAGGGAAGTTCCTGCGGGTGGATTGGTGGCGATCACTGCGCCGCGCGGTTGATCACTCGTCTGCTGCGACACGCTTCCGAACTGGAATCCCGCATTCTCGATTGCGATCTGCGCCTGCTGCTGTGTCGATCCCTTCACTTCCGGCACTGTCGCTGTCGACTGTCCCGCGCTTACGGCGACAGTCACTTCCGCTCCGCGTTTCTGAACGCTTCCCGCGGGCGGATCCTGCTCGAGGACGATTCCTTCGGGCGTGGTCTTGTGAAATCGCGTCTGACCCTTGAGAACGTGAAAGCCAGCCTTCTCGAGAGCCTCTGATGCGTCGTCGAGAGTCATGCCGACAACTCGCGGGATGCGACCATCGTCAGGAAGAACATCGGCAGGAAACGCGAACAGAAAAAGAAAGAGATATGCGAGAAGAAATCCGCCGACTGAAACAACCAGGTATGGAAATGCACGCTTCGGCAGCGCGCGAGCGTTCACCTACTGGCTCCGCCTGAGCCGGGCGGCAAACGCACCGTCGGTTCCGTGAACCTGTGGCAGAACGCGCAGGAATCCACCGTCGATCGTTTCCGCCGGAACGGTTCCGGCGGGTGGCGCCTCGAGCTTCCACTCCGCATTGCGCGCGAGGAAATCTTCGACCTGGCGCTCGTTCTCCTCCGGCTCGAGCGAGCACGTGCTGTAGACGAGAAGCCCGCCGGGTTTCACGACACCGGCTGCCGCGCGAAGAATCGTCGACTGAAGCGCGCTCATCACCGAGAGATCCGAAACCTTGAGACGCCAGCGCGCATCGGGATGTCGGCGAAAGGTCCCCGTGCCCGTGCATGGAACATCGATCAGCACGGCATCTACGGGGCGGATTGCAGGAAAGCGCGCGTCGGCGACTCCAATCTTCAGATTTGAGGCCTCGAGACGCGCGCGATTGTCGAGCAGGCGATTGAGCCGCAGCGGAGACTTGTCGAACGCGGCGACCACCTTCGCGATCTTGCTCAGCTCCAGCGACTTTCCGCCCGGCGCAGCACAAAGATCGGCGACTACTGCATCCTGAGGAATCGCCGCGTACTGGGTGACGAGGGTCGAACCCGGATCCTGGACGAAGAACAATCCCTGTCGGAATGCACCGAGCTCCGTGAGCGAGATGCCGCCGGAGATCTCGATGCTATCCCTTGCGAGCGGCGCATCGTCGATCTCGACGCCCGACCCCTCGAGCATCGCCTCGAGCTGTTCTCTGACGATGCCATAAGGACGAATGACGACAGGCGCTTCCGCGTTGTTCTTCATCAGGAGAACAGTCGTACCCTCCTCGCCGTATCGAGCGAGCCACCGCGCAATTATCCATCGCGGATGCGAGTAGCGAACCGCGAGCGCTTCCACAGGATCGGGAGGAACCGGCGGCGTGAGATCATTGCTCTCGCGATCGATGCGGCGAAGCACCGCATTGGTCAGCTTGCTCGCGCCGATTCCGTGCCGAACCTTCGCGAGCTCGACAGTCTGCGCAATCGCGGCGTACGCCGGCACGCTTCCCATGTGGAGAAGCTGATAGACGCCAAGCCGCATCAGGTCCACGAGATCAGGGTCGATCCGTGCGAGCCCGCCCCGCACACGCTCCTCGAGGATTGCGTCGATCGTTCCGCGCTGGCGCAGCATTCCGTACACGAGCTCGCGCAGCCAGCGGCGATCGCGCGCGTCGAGGTCGGCAACGCGCCGCTCGAAGGAAGAGTCGAGCATCTCACCTGATCGGATGTCGGCGCAGATACCCGCCGCAACTACGCGCGGCGTGGTCACTCCACCTACTGCAACCTGGAGCGCCCCTTCGGGAGGCGTCACGAGTCGAGCATCCCGGTGAGCGGTGATGACGGAACAGCGATCTCGCGACGCGGCATCCTGCCCGCGAGATATGCGAGCCGCCCCGCCTCGACCGCCTGCCGCATCGCAGTCGCCATTCTTACGGGATCTGCGGCTGCGGCGATGCCAGTGTTCATCAGGATCCCATCGACACCCTGTTCCATGACGATGCATGCGTCCGACGCGGTGCCGACTCCGGCATCGACGATGACCGGAACGCTGAGCCTCTTCTTGATCGTCCTGATCGCATACGGATTCAGCATGCCGAGGCCCGATCCAATCGGAGACGCAAGCGGCATCACCGAGACTGCGCCTGCTTCCTCGAGCCGCAGCGCCGTGATGAGATCGTCGTTGGTGTAAGCCATCACCTTGAAGCCTTCGGCTGCGAGAGTGCGCGTCGCTTCGATCAATCCGGCAGTGTCGGGGAGGAGCGTCTCCTGGTCGCCGATCACTTCGAGCTTCACCCACTCGTTGAATCCGGCAGCTCGCGCCAGCCGCGCGTAGCGAATTGCTTCGTCGGCAGTGTAGCAACCAGCGGTATTGGCCAGCAGGAAGAACTGATTGGGATCGAGGTGATTGAGAATTCCTTCCTCGTTTGACCGGTTCAGGTCGACGCGCCTCACCGCAACGGTCACGACTTCCGCGCCCGATGCCTCGATCGCGCGAATCATGTCCGAGTTGGAGGCGTACTTGCCGGTGCCGACCATGAGGCGCGAGCGAAATTCGCGCCCCCCTATCACAAGCGGCGATACGTCGAGTGAAGTCTCGACTGCGATGCCCATCTCAGCCCCCGCCCACGAAGTGGACGATCTCTATGACGTCTCCTTCCTCGAGCTCCTGAGACGCATACGCGGCCTTGTCGCGAAGGATCGTGCGGTTGTGCTCGACGACCACCAGTCGCGGATCGATCGCAAGCGAGCCGAGGAGGCCCGCAATGGTGCTGTTACTGCTCTCGAGCTCCCGAGCCGCTCCGTTCACCGTCAGGGTGATCATCCTGCCCGTTTCCGGAGTCTGAATCATATGCTGAAATATAGCGCGTGACTGGTTCCAAAAACCCGGGATCGGCGAGCACCGGAAGCCGTGTCTTGAGCTGGCTGTCCTCCTCCGACGATGCCTCGAGGCCCTGCTCCCAGCCGACACCGCGAATGGTCGCGACGCCGTGCGCCCCGGCGTTTCTGAGCTCGGCAACATCGTCAGGTGTCACGCCGCCGATCGCGACGACAGGAATTTTCACGGCCCTGACCACACTCTCGACAAACTCGATTCGCGCCGGGGCCCTGCCGACATGGCTCGGCGTCTCGAACACCGTTCCGGCCACACACCACGACGCGCCGTACGTTTCTGCGGCGACGGCTTCCCTCACGCTGTGAACGCTGGCTCCGACCGGCACGTTCGTCACCTTGAGGGCGTCGCTCACGCGCATCGAATGCGAGGCGAGCTGCACTCCTTTTGCGCCGACTGCCGCCGCGACGTCAACTCTGTCGTTCACGATCAGCCAGCAACCGGTCGCCTTCTGGAAGTTCGCGAGCAGGACCGCCAGCTCGTAGAACTCCTTGCCCGACATGCGTGAAGACCGGAGGTGAATCGCGCCGCGAGGTCCAAGAGCGCGCATGACCGCCGATGCGCGATCGATGAACGATTCATGCATCACCGCGTTGCTGTCAGTCACGGCGTGCACGATCGGAAAGCTGCCGGCGTCGAACGTCACAAGCCGAACCGGTCTCCCACCGACACTCCGCGTCCGCGCGCCCACTCAGCCGATCGCATGCGTGTCCTGCCCGAAGGCTGCACGTCACGGATGCAGATGGGACCGTCGCCGCAGCTGACGATGATGCCTTCGCCTACCGCGATGACTTCGCCGGGCTCACCGGGTTGCGCACCCTGGAGCGACCGCTCGCTTGCCCGCCTCGCACCGAAGAGCTTGACGTCCGTTCCATTGAGACTCGTGAACGCCGCAGGCTTGGGATCATAGGCTCTCACTATGCGGCCGACTTCCTCGACTGGGAGAGACCAGTCGACGCGAGCATCATCGCGCGTGACCTTCGGTGCATACGTTGCGAGAGAATCATCCTGAGCCACTTCCTGAGACTCACCGATCTCGATCAGTGCGAGAGCTTCGATGAGCGTCAGCGCGCCGAGCTCGGCGAGCCTGTTCTGGAGCTCGCCGTAGGTCTCGTCATCGAGAATCGGGCTCGCCGCCGTGAGAATGATTGGCCCGGCGTCGAGCGCCGGCACCATCTTCATGATGGTCACACCCGTCTGGCGGAATCCCTGCCTGATTGCCGCCTGAATCGGCGCTGCGCCGCGTAATAGTGGAAGCAGCGACGCATGGATGTTGAGCGTTCCGAGCCGGGGCATGTCGATGACGCGCTTTGAAAGGATGTGCCCGTAGGCGACAACTACCGAGATGTCGGGCTCGAGCGCTTCGATCGCCGCGAGGAATGCTTCGTCCTTTACCGACGACGGTTGAAAGAACGGAATCTTTTCTTCGATTGCGATTTCCTTCACCGGCGGTGGAGTGAGCGTCCGCGATCGGCCGACTGGCTTGTCGGGTTGAGTGACGACGCCGACTACTTCGAATCCTTCGCCGATCAGCGCGCGGAGCGGGGCAGCGGCGAATTCGGGCGTCCCCCAGAAGAGGACACGCATCTAGAGCTCGCCTTCGCTGTGGTGCGGGCCATGCTTTTCGAGAGCGACCTTTCGAATGAAGTTGGGATAGTCGTCCTTGAGCTTGTCCCATTTGGACATCGCCGACCGCCGCTTGAGCATGCTCAGGTAGTCGATGAAGAGCTTTCCATCGAGATGATCGATCTCATGCTGCATGCACCTCGCGAGCAGCTCGGTGCCCTCGGCCTCCACTTCGACTCCCTGTTCATCGAGCGCGCGCACGATTACGCGGTTCGCCCGCGTGACATCGCCGAAGACGTCGGGGATCGAGAGGCAGCCTTCCTCGCCGCGAATGGAGCCTTCGCGCTCGATGATCTCGGGGTTGATGAAGGCGAACTTCTGCCCTTCGACGTCCATGACGGCGATGCGCTCCGTGCGTCCGACCTGCGGCGCTGCCAGCCCGATTCCTTCCGCAGCGTACATCGTGTCGAACATGTCGGAGATGAGGGAGCGGATTTCGTCGGTCACCTTCTCCACGGGGATTGTCGCCTTTCTCAGCACCGGATCCCCAAGGACCCGGATGTCGAGGATCTTCACCCTTCCGTTGTGCCCGCGCTCTTGACCACGCGAGCGATCTTGCCGCGCTCGATGACGAGCCGCGATTCGCCGCTCTTGATGGTGATGCGGTCTTCCAGAGTGTTGCTCGTGCCTTCTCCGGCGAGTGTCTCCTTGATGTGAATCACTTCGCCGATGATTCCGCCCTGCGTGACGATCTCGTCGCCGCGCTTCACCGCCCTGATGAGCGCGTCCTGCGCCTTGCGCTGCCGCTGTCCGGGCCTGATGAGAACGAAATAGAAGATGGCAAAGATTGCCCCATACATGAAAATCGGACCAAGCAGAGTGTTGGTCGCGGATTGAAGAAGGGCGAGTGCCGCGTATACGGGAATCATTGTGGAATCGAGTTGCGTGAATGGTAGCGCTCAAGCCATTCCCGGCTCCACGTGTCGAGTGAACGCCCAAGAATCGCGTGCCGCGCTGAACGAGCCAGCGAGAGAAGGAAATGTACATTGTGCAGGGACAGCAGGCGGAGCCCCAGGATCTCGTCGGACACGAACAGGTGGCGGATGTACGCCCGGCTGAACCGCGTGCAGGCAGCGCAGTCGCATGTCTCGTCGAGCGGCCGCGGGTCGTTCCTGAATTCCGCCCGCTTGATGTTGAGCCTGCCGTCGGCGGTGAACGCAGCGCCATTGCGTCCCATTCTCGTCGGGGCGACGCAGTCGAAGAGGTCGACGCCGCGGCGGATTCCTTCGACGATGTCTTCGGGGAAGCCGACTCCCATCAGGTATCGCGGTCGCTTGCCGTCGAGTGCGTCATCCACGACCTCGAGCATCTCGTACATGGCGGGCTTTGCTTCACCTACTGAGAGACCGCCGATTCCGAATCCTTTCCAGTCGTGCATCGCTTGAATCGCGGCCGCGGCTTCGCGCCTGAGATTGGTGTGAATACCCCCCTGCACGATTGGAAAAAGAGCCTGGTTAACCGCCGAGCTCGCCGAGGGCGCCGAGGAATTTGATTGAAATGCCTCGAGACACCTTTTCAGCCACCGAATGCTTCGCTCGCTTGCGTCGCGCGCGCTGGGCTCGTCGGATTGACCCGGTATCACGTGATCGAACTGCATGATCACGTCCGCGCCGAGATTTCGCTCGATCTGCATCACCGACTCGGGCGTGAAGAATCTTCGCGAGCCGTCGAGATGGCTTTGAAACTCCACGCCGTCCTCGCTGACCTTGCGAAGACCCTCGAGTGAAAAGACCTGGAATCCGCCGGAATCCGTGAGAATCGGTCCGTCCCAGTGCATGAAGCGATGGAGGCCGCCCATCTCCCTCACCAGCTCGTCGCCTGGGCGCAGGTGAAGATGGTACGCGTTCGCGAGAATCATCCCCGCCTGCATCGCCTTCAGGTCGTCTGGATCGAGCGCCTTGACCGTCGCGAGGGTGCCGACCGGCATGAACGCCGGCGTCTGAACGTCGCCGTGTGGCGTCGAGAAAATGCCGGCGCGCGCGCGACCATCTGTCTGTTCGGTGGAAAAGGAGAATTGCACGAAGAGAACGTTAAACGATCAGCATCGCGTCGCCGTACGAATAGAACCGGTAACCGCCGCTCATTGCCTCCCGATACGCCTTCATGATGAGCTCATAGCCGGCGAAGGCCGCGACCAGCATCAGCAGGGTCGAGCGGGGAAGGTGGAAGTTGGTGATGAGATGGTCCACCGCCTTGAAGTGATAGGGCGGTCGAATGAAGATCCTCGTCTCGCCCGAGCTCTCGACAAACCTTCCGTCTCCGCCGACCGCACTCTCGAGCGTGCGAACCGAGGTGGTGCCCACGGCCCAGATGCGTCCATCGCGCGCCCGAGTTGCGTTGAGGGCCGACGCTGCCGCGCCGGGGATCCAGTAGGACTCCTCGTGCATCACATGCCTGGCGGGATCGTCGACTTCGACCGGCTTGAATGTCCCAGCGCCGACGTGCAGAACGACGTCCGCGCGCGCGACACCTTTCATGGCGAGGCTGTCGAGGATCTCCCGCGTGAAGTGAAGGCCCGCGGTAGGCGCAGCGACGGAACCCGATTCGCTTGCGTAGACGGTCTGATATCGCTCGGCGTCGCTCGCTTCGTCGCCTCTCCTGATATAGGGCGGAAGGGGGATGTGACCGTATCGCTCGATTGCGTCGTCCACGGGAATCGTGGAGTGGAGCTGCACGATTCTCGTGCGCCGGTCGGTGGTCTCCAGAATCTCGACATCGAGCTCGGGACTCACGTGCACTCTCCGTCCGGCTTTGAGCTTTCCGCCCGGATGCACCATCGCTTCGTACCGATTGGCGCCGATGGACTTGAGGAGGAGAATTTCCGCGGGAGCGCCGGAGTCGCGTGTGCCGAGGAGGCGGGCGCGAAAGACTTTGGTCGTGTTGACGACGATCGCGTCGCCCGAGGGAATGATGCCCGCTATGTCGCGGAATTTCCGGTGCTCGATGTCGCCGCTGTTTCGGTCGACGACCATGAGCCTGCTCTCATCCCGTTTGTCAGCAGGAGATTGAGCGATGCGATCTTCGGGAAGATCGAAGTCGTAATCTGAAGTTCTCGAGCCCAGCACCTAGAAGAGGGAAGGCTGCGAGCCGCCTCCGTTGCCCGGCATGACGATTCCGAAATGCTTGTAGGCGAGTGCCGTCGCCGCTCTGCCGCGAGGAGTCCGCTGAAGAAACCCATTCTGAACGAGGAATGGCTCGTACACCTCCTCGATCGTCCCTTCATCCTCTCCGACGGCCGCTGCGATCGTCTTCACACCGACGGGTCCGCCCTCGAACTTCTCGATGATAGCCTTGAGGATTCGCGTGTCCATGTCGTCGAGGCCGAACTGATCGACGTCGAGAAGCTTGAGCGCTTCCTGCGCGACAGCGCGCGTGATGTTCCCACCGGATTTAACCTGCGCGAAATCACGGATGCGCCTGAGGAGACGGTTGGCGACTCGCGGTGTGCCGCGCGATCGGCAGGCAATCTCCTCCGTTCCTCCGTCGTCGATCTGAACCTTCAGCACGTCAGCAGTGCGGCGGACGATTTCCTCGAGCTCCGATGCAGGATAGAAGTTCAACCGCTGCTCGATGCCGAATCGCGCGCGCATCGGCGGCGTCAGCATTCCGAGGCGGGTGGTCGCGCCGACGAGCGTGAACTTCTCGATCGGCATTATGATGGTCTGCGCCTTCGGACCTTCCGAAAGCCGGATGTCGATGCGGTAATCTTCCATCGCCGGATAGAGAAACTCCTCGATCACAGGGCGCAAGCGATGGATCTCGTCGATGAAGAGGATGTCGCCTTCGCGCAGATTGGTGAGCGTCCCGACGAGATCTCCCGGTTTCTCGAGCGCCGGCCCCGATGTCGTGCGGATGTTGACACCCATCTCACGTGCGATGAGCTCGGCAAGCGTCGTCTTGCCCAGGCCGGCGGGACCGAAAAAGAGAGTGTGATCGAGCGGCTCGCGGCGCGAAAGCGCGGCGTCGATGTAGATCCGCATGCTCTCCTTCACCTTCGGCTGGCCGATGAACTCGGCCAGTCTCTGGGGGCGGAGGGAAAGCTCGACGACCGACTCGTCGGCGAGG
>DASWQD010000312.1:0-2407 GCA_036398255.1 Gemmatimonadaceae bacterium
AGAAGCAGCGGGAATAGCTCCCGGCATCCGATCGCTGCCGAAGCTCGCCGACCCGGTGAAGCTCGAGGCCGGCCTCCGGCGGTCGCCGAATTTCAACCAGGTGATGAGCCTCGAGCAGCTGGCGACAATGCCGCTCCATGACAAGCAG
The DNA here is from genome assembly GCA_036398255.1 of Gemmatimonadaceae bacterium. GTDB lineage: Bacteria > Gemmatimonadota > Gemmatimonadetes > Gemmatimonadales > Gemmatimonadaceae > UBA4720. The sequence goes on from DASWQD010000312.1 coordinate 149, forward strand.
AAGACTGCGGTGCTCGTGCCGCAGAGCGAGAGCAGGTACTGGACGATACTGAAGCGCCCGAACGGCTGTGCATTCTCGGGATTTGTCGTTCCGTCTCTGACGGGAATGGCGATGATCGACGGAATGCCCGCGGCGGACTGCAGGCTGAGCCCCTATTACGGCCTGAGCCTCTTCGAGAAGAGGACACGACCCCAAACTGCTTCGGACGTCGAGCCCGCAGCCGCATGCCGCCGGGCGACGGCAAAGGGATTTGCGAGAGTGATGGTGCTCCGGTTCGACGATGAAGGCCGAGCGATGCCGCAAGTAACGCAATGCACACCGCCGGCGTGAACGAGGAGGTTCGCGACACGACGGTCGTCGGAACGTCAGCGATGGCAATCGTGCTGGCGTCGGTGTACTGCGTATCGCGGATCGGTTTTGAGAATCCCGTGCTTCCCGTGCTCGAGACGCTGGGGCTTTCGCTGTTTCTCCTCGCTGCGCCTCTCTGGCTCTACCGTGCAGTCGGCGCAAACAGGGGAGTGTGGTGGACATCCCAGGCCGCACTATCGATTGCCTGTATCATCATCACGATTGCAGCAGGCATAATCGCCGGCCGGACGGGACTGAGTGCCGCGCCTTTACTGGCACTCGCCGGATTCGCGCTTTCGCTGTTGAGTCTGGCGCGCTGGGCGAGAGGCAGGCATAGCCTCGTATTTCTTGCAGGGGTCGTGTTGTTCACAGTGTGGTGCGCCGGCGTTGTCTGGGGTTCCAGGTACAAGATGCCTTTGTTCTGGGAGACGCTGTCGCTCGGCGGGAACATTCATCACGACACGTTCTACTACGCCGGCATCGCCAACATGCTCGAGACCTACGGCGTGCCGTCCACCGGCCTCGACGGTGTACCGCTCATACGGTACCACTTCGGATCGCCGTGGCTCTTCGCGAAATGGGCCGACCTGCTCGGAACCGACGTGCTCAGTTTCTACAGTCTCGGTTACCCGGTCATCGTACTGCCGCTGTTCTTTTCATCTCTCCTCCTCTTTTCCGCGGAGCTTCGCGACTCATGGGGAGCGGGCGAAGCAAGGCCACTGAGATCCGATCCCCGCGTGTGGCTGGTCTTCGCGGCTGCTACAGTGGGCTTCATTCCAACGAGCGCTCTCGATGCGCTCGCAGTGTGGAATTCGAACGCGTTCATATCCGAGTCGTACCTGATCGGCATGCCGGTCTTTTTCTTCACGCTCGGCGTCGGACTGGCGTTCGGTCGCGGCCGCGGGCCCGGGACCTCGAGCGTGAGCTGGGGATCCGTCGTCTTTCTCTGCGTGTTCGTCCCGCTGATTCTTGCGGCGCTGGGCTTCCTCAAGATATCGCTGATGATTCTCGCTTTCGCGCTGGCGATTTACCTCGCGGTGCGAATGCGCTGGTACCGGAAGCCGGTCGTCTGGCTCTGCGTGGCTCTGTCCGCAATTGCTGTTGCTGCCACTTACCGGCTGGTTTCGCTTCCGGCGCAGAACACCGGAATCTCGCCCCTCCATTTCATGCGGTTCGACGCGAAGCAGGGATGGCAGCAATTCTTTCCGCTCATTCACTTCCTGTGGACCTGGGTCTACATCGGCGCTCGAATATGGGAGGAGAGCGCGCGCGACTTCCGGAGCCTGCGGGGGGTAATCGCTGCCAATCGCCTTCTCGATGCGGAAGCTCTCGCAGTCGTGGCAATTCTCGGATTCGTGCCAGGCGAGCTCATCGCGATACACGGCGGATCCGCGGTTTACTTCTCGGACGTGCAGCGGTGGCTGGCGTTGAGCTTCATTGTCGCGCGGCTCGCTCACTGGAAATGGACACCGGCACCGAATCCGGAGCGGGTTCCGGGATTACGCGGAGCTCGCCTGTCGACCGTTCTGCTCGTATTCGTAGCGGCACCGTTCGTGGCCACTCTGTTCGTCAATCTTGCCCAGTGGCCACTCCGTGTGCTGCGAACAAATATCGCCACACGCCACGAGCTTGCGTCTCGGCAGTCATCGTATCAGCCTGTTGTGGCTGCATTGCGTGAGATTGCCCGGCTGCCGGAAGAACAGAGAAGGAAGTCGCTCCTGTTCATTCCCCAGTCGAGCTCGCAATACTGGTCGATGTTCAGCGCCGACAACCGCTGTTCGTTCACTCCGCTCGTTGCGCCGGCAATCGCATCGGTGGCGATGCTCGACGGAATGCCGCCACCCGAATGCGACGTGACCGACCAGTACAACATGACTCTCTATGCGAAGCGGGATCGTCCGCAGACCACAG
>DASWQD010000313.1:0-2020 GCA_036398255.1 Gemmatimonadaceae bacterium
GAGATCATCGTCGTCGGCTCCGGTCTGGCGGGCGGCGCCGGTGCCGCGACGCTCGGCGAGCTTGGCTACAACGTGAAGTGTTTCTGCTTCCAGGATTCGCCGCGCCGTGCTCACAGCATTGCGGCGCAGGGCGGGATCAACGCCGCCAAGAATTATCAGAACGACGGCGACAGCATCTATCGCCTGTTCTACGACACGGTGAAGGGAGGCGATTTCCGGGCGCGCGAAGCGAACGTGTATCGGCTCGCCGAAATCAGCGTGAACATCATCGACCAGTGCGTCGCGCAGGGTGTTCCGTTCGCCCGTGAGTACGGCGGCCTTCTCGCCAACAGGTCATTCGGCGGGGCGCAGGTGTCGCGCACGTTCTACGCCCGGGGACAGACCGGCCAGCAGCTTCTCCTCGGAGCGTACCAGGCTCTCGAGCGGCAGGTGAAGCTGGGAACGGTGAAGATGTATCCTCGCACGGAGATGCTCGACCTGGTGGTGATCGACGGCCGCGCTCGCGGGATCATCTCGCGCGACCTCGTCACCGGCAAGATAGAGTCGCATGTAGCCGATGCTGTCGTGCTCGGCACGGGCGGATACGGGAACGTGTTCTATCTCTCCACGAATGCGAAGGGGTCGAACGCCACCGCAATCTGGCGGGCGTACAAGCGGGGCGCGGCCTTCGCGAATCCATGCTTCACGCAGATTCATCCCACCTGCATCCCGGTGAGCGGCGAGCATCAGTCGAAGCTGACTCTCATGAGCGAGTCGCTCAGAAACGATGGCCGTGTATGGGTGCCGAAGGAGAAAGGCGACAAGCGTCCGCCTCTACAGATACCGGAAGGCGAGCGCGACTACTATCTCGAGAGGAAATACCCGAGCTTCGGCAATCTTGCGCCGCGTGACATCGCATCACGAGGCGCGAAGGAAGTCTGCGACGAGGGCAGGGGTGTCGGCGAAAGCGGGCTCGGAGTGTACCTCGACTTCGCGGACGCGATACGACGTCTCGGAGAAGGGGTCATCAGGGAGCGCTACGGAAATCTCTTCGAGATGTACCAGCGGATTACCGACGAGGATCCCTACAAGGTTCCGATGCGCATCTATCCCGCCGTGCATTACACGATGGGCGGGCTGTGGGTGGACTACAACCTGATGAGCACCATCGAGGGGCTGCACGTCATCGGCGAGGCGAATTTCTCGGATCACGGTGCGAACCGCCTCGGTGCGAGCGCGCTGATGCAGGGGCTCGCCGACGGGTACTTCGTTCTCCCGAATACCATCGGTGACTATCTCGCGACGGCGCGCCCCTCGAAGGTCGACGCGGCTCATCCGGCTTTTCGTGAAGCGGAATCGCAGGTCGCCGAGCGAACGAGGCGATTCCTTTCGATCGATGGAAAGCGAACGGTGGATTCGTTTCACCGTGAGCTTGGAAAGATCATGTGGGACTACTGCGGCATGGCGCGGAATGATGCGGGCCTGAGGAAAGCCCTCGAGCTGATCCCTCTGCTCCGCGAGGAATTCTGGCGGAACGTCAATGTGCCGGGCAGCGACAATCATCTCAACCAGGCGCTGGAGAAGGCGGGAAGAGTTGCCGATTTCCTGGAGCTCGCCGAGCTGATGTGCATCGATGCGCTGCATCGCACTGAGTCGTGCGGCGGGCATTTCCGTGAGGAAAGTCAGACGCCCGACGGCGAAGCTCTCCGCGACGATGAGAACTTCGCGTACGTCGCAGCGTGGCAGTACGGCGGCGAGGGATCAGCTCCGACTCTTCACAAGGAGCCACTCGTATTCGAGAACGTAAAGCTCTCGCAGAGGAGCTATAAGTAGACGATTTTCATATTGACCGCCGAGGCCGCCGAGAACGCCGAAGAACTACGGGGTTTTTGACAAGGAAAGGCGCTTGATTCCATCTCTTAGCGTATATGCGTGAAAGTTGATCAAAAGGCCACGTTCAATCCGAGCCAACCTCAAATAGCTCAAAAGCTGCGCTTCATGAACGGGGACAAGCTGCTGAACGGTCTTGACCTCGACTATC
>DASWQD010000314.1:0-18771 GCA_036398255.1 Gemmatimonadaceae bacterium
GTCATCTCGGGCTCGACGGCCGCATACTTTTTTCTGCCGATCGTGAGCCCGGTGACCATTCGAACGAGTGCGGCCGAAAGCGCGCCTGCGTAAGCGGATACACTTCCGCCGCCCGGAACGGGGTCGGAAGAAGCGATCGCCTGAAGGAACTCGCCCGCCGTCGTCGCAGCCTGACTTCCCCCGGGAATTTCATTCGACGCACGCATCGCCCGCGCGACCTGTCGCTCGAGAACCTGGTCCGGCGTGAACTCGCGCAGCTTGAGGTGATCCTTCGCCGAGTCGAACAGCACGCGCTCGGGGACGAGACCGATGATCTCGCTCCATGAGACTGCTACTCCTTCGGCATTCGCCTTTTCCGCAATGAAGTCGAAGACTGTGTGAAGAGCCGTCTGATCGGTATCGACGAGATTCATCGAGACCTGCGCCTGGCCGTCCACCTCGAGACCCAGCCCTTTGACTGCCTTGAAGCCGCCCGAGGATTCCCGCACCTGCTTCGCGATTGATTTCGCGAGCGGCAGGTTGGCGGCGTCTCCAAGGTAGACGTTGTATGCGACGAGGAATGGCCGTGCGCCGACGGCTGTGGCGCCCGCACTCTGATGAATCTCATTCGGTCCGAAATCCGGCTCGCGGTCGGGGTTCGTGCCGAGCTCGTCTCTCAATCCCTCGAACTGGCCGCGTCTCACGTCGGCGAGGTTGCGTCGCGTTTCGCGCGTTGCCGCGCGCTCGTACAGATAGACCGGGATTCCCAGCTCCCTGCCCGCGCGCTCGCCGAGCTGCCGGGCGAGGGCGATGCAGTCATCCATCGTGGAATCCTCGAGGGGAACGAACGGGACGACGTCGGTTGCGCCGATTCGCGGATGCTCGCCGGTGTGAACGCGGAGGTCGATACGCTCCGCCGCGACGCGCATTCCCTCGAACGCGGCCTGAACCGCGTGCTCAGCCGGAACGACGAAGGTGATGACCGACCGGTTGTGCGATTCGTCCGAAGACGCGTCGAGAATCGTCACGCCCTCCACTGCCGCAATTGCATCGCGAACGGCGCCCACCACCTCGGGCCGCCGTCCTTCGGAAAAATTGGGTACGCATTCAATGAGTTTCATGCGGGAATCATATCAGGTCTCGGTTGCGCCCTGAACTGTCTGGAGCAGCCAGGGATGAATCAGCGGATTTCCGGCGACATACGCGCCGTGTCGCGGCGACGCGGGGGATCCACCAAGGTCGGTGATCACTCCGCCTGCTTCGGTGACCAGCAGCATCCCCGCGGCGACGTCCCATGGTGCGAGCACGAGCTCCCAGAATCCGTCGAACCGTCCGCACGCCACGTCCGCGAGGTCGAGGGCGGCGGATCCGGCGCGACGGATTCCGGCTGTCTCACGGCTTACGCGAATGAACTGGCCCGCGTATCTCTCCAGCAGATCAGGGTTCTTGAACGGGAAGCCGGTTCCGATCAATGCCCGGGAAGTGCTGTCGGTACTGGATACCGTGACATTGCTGCCGTTGAGCTGCGTGCCGCTGCCAAGCCTGGCGGTAAACAGATCCCCTCTCGGAACGTTGAGCACGACGGCGGCTACGAGACGGCTCTGGTGCATGACGCCGATCGACACAGCGAAGTGCGGGTAGGCGTGGAGAAAGTTCGTCGTGCCGTCCAGTGGATCGATGATGAAGGTGATACCGGCCGATGTCACATCGGCGTCGGGGCTCGTCTCTTCGCCGACGAAGATCGACTGCGGAAATTCCCGCTTGATGGTTGCGATGATCGCCGACTCGGCGCCGCGATCGACTTCGGTCACGAAATCCATCGCGGCCTTTTCGACCCACTCGAGCGTTTCGAGCGCGTCCGCGGAATCGCGGATTACACTCGCCGCCTCTTTCGCTGCCTCGATGGAGATTTCCAGCAACTCATCGACGAGTGCTGCGTCGCCCGGCCTCAAGTCTCGATTTCCTTGCAACGCGTTCCTCACACTCGTTAACTTCGCCCGATGTTTTCTTCCCGGATCTTCAGCGGCATCCAGCCCTCGGGCGAGCTGCACATCGGCAACTACCTCGGCGCCGTCAAGAACTGGGTGACTCTGCAGAGCCAGTACGAATCGTTCTTCTGCATTGTGGATTACCATGCGATCACCGTTCCGTACGAGCCAGGTGATCTCAAGCGTCGCACGCGCGACATGGCTGTATCGCTCATCGCGGCCGGCGTCGACCCATCGAAGTGCACGCTCTTCGTACAGTCGGCGGTCCCGGAACATACCGAGCTGGCGTGGATATTCAACACGGTCACCCCGCTCGGCGAGCTCGAGCGCCAGACGCAGTTCAAGGACAAGTCGAGCCGGCAGGAGAGTATTTCGGCGGGCCTTCTGAACTATCCAGTGCTCCAGGCCGCAGACATCCTACTATATAAAGCGGATCTGGTGCCGGTCGGGGAGGACCAGGTGCAGCATCTCGAGCTGTCTCGCGAGATCGCACGGCGCTGGAACACCCGGTTTTCGCCCGGCTATTCAGAGCCCTCGACGGAGATGGACGCGGAGACTGAGGGCTTTTTTCCCGAGCCCAAGCCCCTTCTGACGCCCACGCGGCGGATCATGGGTCTCGACGGGAAGGCGAAGATGTCGAAGTCCCTCGGAAACACGGTCGGGCTCCTCGAGGATCCAAAGGAGATCTGGGAGAAGCTCAGGCCGGCGGTGACCGATCCGGCGCGCGTCCGGCGGACAGATCCCGGAACGCCCGAAGTCTGTAACATCTATCACCTGCACAGGGCGTTCAGCCCGCCGCAGACGGTCGATCACGTGGCGGCGGAGTGCCGGAGCGCGGGCTGGGGCTGCATCGAGTGCAAGAAGGTTCTCTTCGATTCGATGGAGAGTGAGCTCGCGCCAATTCGCGAGCGCGCGGAAGAGATCAGGGCCGACATGTCGCAGCTCGACGAGATGCTCAGTGCCGGAGCGGCGCGCGCGCGAGCCGTCGCGAGGGAAACAATTCGCGAGGCGAAAGAGCTGATGGGGCTTGCGTAAGACGGGGGACTCGGCTGCTGCAGAGAGCGATGCCGCCCTCTGGGCGAAAAGCTTCGTCACGCAGCTCGCGTCCACGCCGCGATTTGCCGGAAGCAAGGCGGAGCAGGAAGCGCGGGAGCTCTGCGCGGACCATCTCGGGAAGTCCGGATTCAAAATTAGCGTCGAGGAATTCTCCTTCTCGCAGGTTCCTGCGCGACTCGGGCCTTTCATCTGCGGCATTGTGTTCGCCGTTGGAGTTTTTTTCTCGGGCCACATAGCGGCTGCAGAGAAAAAGCCGCTTCTGGGGATTGCAGTCGCCTTGGGCAGTGCGGCGATCGCCGCCCTGTGCGGCTTCCTGCTCATGCGATCCATCGCAACTCTCCCGGCGTGGCGGCTCTCCTCATCGAATCTCATCGGCGTTCGCGAAGGTGTCTCCGGGGAGCCGAAGGTCTGGCTGGTCGCGCACGTCGATTCCAAGTCTCAGACACTCGGGATGCTTGCGCGGGTCGGCTCGCTCGTTGCCGCCGGAGCGATGCTGGCGCTGACGATCGGGGCGATGGCTCTGCAGTCGTCCCGCATGTCCGATGAGCTTGCACTGATGCGGTCAGCCTACTCGGCGATGTTCGCCGCGCTTGCGATCCTTCCTTTTACATTCTGCTTCATCACGAACAAATCGAGGGGAGCGCTCGACAACGCGAGCGGCGTCGCTGCATTGCTTCGTGCGGTTGACGCGCTTCCTCGCGAGCTCAATGTCGGCGTGCTTCTATCGAGTGCCGAGGAGCTCGGGCTGGCGGGCGCCCAGGCGTTCGCTGCCAGCCGGACATTTCGAGGGATTGCCGTCAACTGTGACACGATCGACAGCGCGGGGCGCTTCATCTGCATGACGAGCGGATCCCGCAAGGCGGCGAGCTCGGCGATGGCGCGCGCGGCCGGGAAGACAGGCCAGCCGCTCGAGATTCGCGGGGTGATTCCCGGAATTCTGACTGACAGCGTGGCCCTTGCGCGCGCAGGCTGGGACAGCTGCACGCTGAGTCGCGGAAACCTGCGGACGCTGGCGCGCGTACATACTTCAGGAGATGAGCCGGGCCGGATCGACGGCACCGGAATCGCGTTGGCTGCGCGCATACTCGCGGCGACCGTTGAGGAATTGACCTGATGGCATTCACCATTCTTACGCTGGTACTGATCGTCTCACTCGTGCTGATCGCGCTCGGTCTTCCGGGACTGTGGGTGATGATCGCGAGCGCCGTCGTGTACAACATCACGACGGGCACTGACGCCATCGGCTGGTTCACTCTCGTTGCGGTAACGGTGCTCGCACTGATTGCCGAATACATCGAGTTCACGCTCTCCGCGAAATACGCGCGGAAGTACGGCGGGTCGCGTCGTGCGGGATGGGGCGCGATGATCGGCGGCATGGCAGGAGCGTTCATGGGAGTTCCCGTTCCGATCGTCGGTCCACTCATCGGCGCGTTCATCGGCAGCTTTGCCGGCGCACTCGTCGGCGAGCTCTCCATGGGATCGAGCAAATCGGATTCAGCGCGCGTCGCGACCGGTGCGCTCATCGGACGAGCGGTGGCTACCGCGATGAAGATGGGCGTCGGGTGCGCCGTAGCGGTATGGCTTTTCATCGCGGCGATGTAGGGGGCGAAAAACAATTGGTGGTAGTGCAACTGGCTGCTGGCTGAAAGGCGCCTGGCTTCTTGCTAGTGAACAGCGGAAAGACAAACAGCGCTTATGCATTTCCGAGTGTAACTAGCCAAACGCCAGGCGCTCTTCAGCTAGCAGCCAGATGCACTACCACCGTGCATTTGTTGAAGTTGACACAGTCTCTCCCAGGAGTAGATTCAATCAACGCCCCGGCACCTGCCGGGGCGTTTCCATTTTCAGTCAAGTGAATGTTCGATTCAAATACCCGCACCGTCGTCATCGTCGGCGCACAATGGGGTGATGAAGGGAAGGGCAAGCTTGTAGACGTGATCGCGGAGCGCGCCGACTGGGTGGTGAGATACCAGGGCGGCGCGAACGCGGGTCACACGGTGCACATCGGTGACAAATCGTTCGTCCTGCACCAGATCCCGAGCGGCATCCTGCATCCGGGAGTCCGGTGCGCGATCGGCAACGGCGTCGTGCTCGATCCCGACACGCTGTTCACCGAGATCGACGAGCTGGTGGCTGACGGTGTGGACGTGCAGGGACGGCTGTACGTGAGTGACCGAGCCCATCTGGTGCTGCCGTATCACAAGCTCGTGGATTCGCGCAGCTCCGCGAGCCGCGAGATCGGCACAACCGGACGTGGAATAGGTCCCGCCTACGAGGACAAGATCGCAAGACGCGGTGTGCGCGTGCTCGACCTTCGCCATCCGGAGAGATTGAGATCTCTCGTCGGAAAGGCGGTGGCTCACGCGAATGCCGTGCTTGCCGCGTTCGGCGTTCCCGACCGCGCCGAAGTGGAGCCGACCATCGAGCTGCTGGAGCGGCTGGCGCCGCGGATTCTGCCGATCACTGAGGATGTTGGTCTCCTGATCCATCGTGCGATCACGAGCGGGGCGAACGTGCTTCTCGAGGGAGCCCAGGGCTCGCTTCTCGATGTCGATCACGGAACCTATCCATACGTGACGTCGAGCAGCACAACTTCGGGCGGTGCGGCGATCGGAGTCGGCATCGCCCCGAGAGCGATCGATGCTGCGCTGGGAATCGTTAAGGCATACACGACTCGCGTCGGAAACGGCCCGCTTCCCACGGAGCTCGCCGAGGCGGAAGGTGAGCGCATGCGCCAGCTCGGAAACGAGTTCGGCGCGACCACCGGACGACCGCGCCGGTGCGGTTGGTTCGACGCAGTCGTCGTTCGCTATGCGGCGCGCGTGAATGGATTGACCGGGCTGGCAGTCACCAAGCTCGACGTTCTCGACACATTCGAGAAAATCGCGCTCTGCACCGGGTACAGAGTCGGAGATGACGTCTTCACGGAGTTCCCCGGTGACCCTGTCGCACTCGAGAGCGCAGAGCCGCAGTATGAGTGGATGGACGGGTGGCAGACGTCGACCGCTCATGCCCGGTCGCTTTCCGATCTTCCAGGCGCTGCGCGGGCATATCTGGATCGGCTTCGGGAGCTCGTCGGGACGCCGATCCAGTTTGTCAGTGTCGGGACCCGACGCGATCAGATCATTGAACTTCGCGATGCGAGCCAAGGGCATTCCGAACTGCGAACTGACTTCGAAGCGCGAACCGCGAACTGAAGTTCGGACTGCGTAGCAGTTTCCCAATTTCTCGCTCAGTTCGCAGGTCGGAATGCCGCTGGTTCGCATCGCGACGTCGTCCGCAATCGCAAGCATGTCACTGCTATATTGAACGCTTATGCCCAATCGCCCCGATGTGATGGAAAAGCTCGTGTCGCTCTGCAAGCGCCGCGGTTTCATCTTTCAGTCATCCGAGATATATGGCGGCACCGGATCCGTATGGGATTACGGCCCGCTTGGCATCGAGCTGAAGCGGAATCTCCAGGAGCGCTGGTGGAACGAGATGGTCCGCTCGCGCGAGAACGTGGAAGGCCTCGACTCCGCCATCCTGATGCACCCGCGAGTCTGGGAAGCCAGCGGTCACGTCAGCGGCTTCGTAGATCCGATGGTCGACTGCCGCAACTGCAAGAAGCGCTTTCGCGCCGACGATCCGAAGATCAAAGGCACTCCCGGCACTCCCGATGCACAGTGTCCGGCATGCGGCATGAAAGGAACCCTTGGCGAGCCGCGCCAGTTCAATCTCATGTTCAAGACGTTCATGGGACCGGTCGAAGACAGCGCGGCGATCATTTACCTGCGGCCCGAAACAGCCCAGGGAACGTACGTGAACTTCCTCAACGTTCAGCAGTCCACGCGACAGAAGGTTCCATTCGGAATCGCCCAGATCGGGAAGGCGTTCCGGAATGAGATCACCCCCGGGAATTTCATATTCCGCACACGCGAGTTCGAGCAGATGGAGATGCAGTTCTTCGTCGAGCCCGGGACCGACATGGAATGGTTCGAGTACTGGAAGGCCGAGCGGATGAGGTGGCACCGCGGTCTCGGGCTCGCCGAAGATCGACTTCAGTTTCATCAGCACAGCCCGGAGGAGCTCGCGCACTACGCTCGCGCTGCCTTCGACGTGCAGTTCGACTTTGGCGGGACGCTCGGATTCCAGGAGATCGAGGGCATTCACAATCGAGGGGACTTCGATCTCTCGCAGCACCAGAAGTTCTCGGGCAAGAAGCTCGAATACTTCGACCAGGGCTCGAACAAGAGGTTCGTTCCGTTCGTAGTCGAGACTGCGGTCGGACCAAATCGCACGCTGCTCGCCATACTCGTAAATGGGTATCGCGAGGAGGCTGTGGAGGGCGAACAGGAGGGGCGAGTCGTACTCGGACTTCATCCAGCGCTGGCGCCGATCAAGGCCGGCGTCTTTCCCCTCGTGAAAAAGGATGGGATGCCGGAGATGGCGCGGAAGATTGCCGACGACCTTCGCCCGCATTTCCCCGTTTTCTACGACGACAGCGGCGCAATCGGCCGGCGGTATCGACGGCAGGATGAGGTGGGCACTCCGTTCTGCATCACAGTCGACGGTGAGTCGGCAGCCGGCAATTCGGTGACAATAAGGGACCGCGACACGCTCAAGCAGGATCGAGTCGCGATCGGCTCGGTGCGCGATTACATCGCCGAGCGCCTGGCAGGATGAGCGACCTGACGCTCGAACGTCTTCGCACTGACGGTCAGGCGTTCACGGAAGAGATTTCGCGCGAGAGCTACCTTGCGCACTCGGGGCACAAGTCGGCTGCCGAGTTCAAGCCGATCTACGACAAATACGCGCACGTACTGGGCAGTGATGCGCTCGAGCTCACGCTCGAGCTCTTCAAGAACTCGGAGAAGGGAAGCGAGGAGCATCGCTCCGCGGCCATGCTGCTCGACTGGCAGCTCGAATCGCAGGCTTCGCGCTCGCTCGCTGAGCTCGACGAGCGGGAGATCGCGTGGGAGAGCAGTGCATACATCGAGACACCCGATGGCGCGCGCGTGCAGTATCAGGCCGCCGCAATCGAGATCGCAAACGAAAGGGACCGGACTCGGCGTCTTCAGCTCGACGCAGCTCGCATCGACCTCGTGCAGCGTGAGCACGGTCCGATGCGGCTCGAGCGGATCCAGCGCGAAAAGGACTATATCGAGTCTCTTGGAATTGCACCGAGCTACAACAGTGCTTTCGAAGAAATAAGCGGCGTCTCGCTGTCGGCGCTCGCCGAAGACTGTTCGGCGTTCTTGCGCGAGACTCAGCCGATGTGGGATGACACGCTGCCCCACTATCTCCGGAAGTCGCTCGGGATTACACCTGCGGAGGCGACGCGTTCCGATGCGCTCGCGCTCCTGCGCGCAACGGAATACGACGCCGCATTTCCGGGGAGCTCGCTTCAGGCGTCGATCGCGCGGCAGCTTCGCGACATGAACGTCGATCCGTTCGCAGGCGGACGAATTGTCTACGACATGAGCGACCGTCCAGGAAAGCGCGCGCGCGCATTCTGCGCGCCGACGCGCGTTCCCGAGGAGGTCTACCTCGTGCTCCGTCCGCACGGCGGACAGAGCGACTACACGACTCTGCTGCACGAATCGGGACACGCTCTCCACTTCGCGAACGTCGATGTCGACCTGCCGTTCGAGTATCGATGGCTCGGTGACAACTCGATTACCGAGGCGTATGCGATGCTCTTCGATCACCGCATGCAGGACCGCGGCTGGCTCCTCCGCTACACGGAGCTGGGAACTTCGAAGGTCGGCAATTTCCTGCGGCTCGCGGGATTCGAAGCTCTGCATTATCTCCGCCGGTACTGCGCGAAGCTTCTCTACGAAGTCGAAGCATATGGCGATACCGCCGACTGGAATGACCTGCCCGACCTGTATGTCGAGAGTCTCACCGGCGCAACCAATTTTCAGTACCGGTCCGCCGACGCATTCATCGATTTCGATCCGCGATACTATTCGACGCGCTACCTTCGCGCATGGCAGCTGCAGGCGCTCTTGAACGAGTCGCTGGTGGAGCGGTTCGACATCGACTGGTACAGAAACCCGGCTGCCGGTCCGTGGATGGTGCGCGAGCTCTGGTCGCACGGACAGAGGGAGACAGCGGAGGAGCTCGCGGTGCGGATCGGAACGCGTGGACCTGGACTCTCGTTTGCACCTCTCGTCAGAAATATCGAGAAGCTCATTGCCGATTAGCTGGCCTGAAGTCCAGACGGAGACAATCGCGCAGCTTCAGGCGCTGATTCGTTTCGATACGACGAACCCGCCCGGCAACGAGCTGCCGCTCGCGGAGCACCTCGTTCGCGCGCTCGAGCAGGCCGGCATCAGGACCACTCTCCTCGTCCCGGCTCCTGGCCGTGCGGCAGTGATCGCGCGCCTCCACGGCAATGGAGCACAGCGACCGGTGATGATGATGGCGCACATGGACGTCGTCGGAGTCGAGCGCGACCAGTGGTCGTGCGATCCATTCGGCGGAGTCATTCGTGACGGTTATCTTTATGGTCGCGGTGCAATCGATGACAAGGGCATGCTCGCCGCGAACCTGATGGCGATGCTGATGCTGAAGCGAAGCGTGGTCGATGCCGGAATCGAGCTCGAGCGGGACGTGGTCTTCCTCGCCACTTCCGACGAGGAAACCGGTGGAGCGCACGGCATGCGGTGGCTCGTTGACGAGCACCGCGACCTTCTCGACGCCGAGTTCGCCATCAATGAAGGCGGTCGGACCCGGATTATCGCGGGCGGCAAGCGATACCTCGCGATTCAGACGGCCGAGAAGATCTCGCACATGGTGACAGTCACTGCGCGCGGACCGGCAGGACACTCTGCAATCCCGCTCGAGGGCAACGCGATCTTTCAGCTTGGACGCGCCATCGCGAAGCTCGCCGATTATCGCGAGCCGGTAACGCTGACGACGACTACGCGCCGCTTCTTCGCGCTGCTCTCCGGAATGTGGCCGGTCGAAGATGAGCGCATCGCGATGAAGAACCTCGTTTCGGAGGACCCCGGGGAAGCGCGCCGCGGAGATGCGGCGCTGTCCCTCATTCCCGTCCTGAACGCCGTCATGCGAAACGGGATTTCGGCTACGAAGCTTGCGGGTGGCGTTGCGGGAAATGTCATTCCCGCCGAGGCGAGCGTGGTGCTGAACGTGAGGACGATTCCCGGAAACAGCGTGGACGATGTAGTCGCGCGAATGCGCGCTTTTGTGCCCGATCCCGCGATCACGTTCACAGTCGCCGCGCACACGGATGAAGCTCCTGCGTCGGATCCTGATTCGCCGATGTTCAACGCAATCGCCGAGTCCGCACTCGAGCTCGATCCTGAGCTGACGGTAGTGCCGTATCTGAGCACCGGCGGCACCGACAGCTCGCACCTCCGTCGCCTTGGCATCAACGCCTACGGAATACTTCCGTTCCCTATGGAACAGCAGGATGAGGAGCGGATGCACGGGCACGACGAGAGAATTCCGGTAGCGTCGCTTCACTTCGGGACCCGTCTAATCTACGAGTCTATCCGGCGCGTTGCGTCGCCGGCGCCCGACACTGCCTTGTCGCCTGCCTCCGGTGGCCGGTAGATTGCTCGATATGCCTTCAATCAATTCGCAGCGCGGACGCACGTTGCAGGAAGCGGTGACGACTGCTTCACCCGATGAGGTGATCGCCGCGGCAAAGCGCTATTTCGGACGTCGTAACAGCATCTACTCTGCGTTCCTCGAGAAAGAAGGCCCGGGGTGGGCCACCTTTCGGGGTCAGGGCGGAGAAGAGATCGCAGTTGGAACCGGCCCGTCAGACGGCGGAACGAGGGTATCCGCCTCCACCTATCTGTTCGATCAGCAGGTTGCGCGGTTTCTATCCAGCCTTCCCGCAGGTGCACTGATGGTCGAAGCGGGAGTCGATCAGACCGCTGGAGCGGAGCCGTGACCGCGCCTTTCGTGAGCGAGCTGCGCACGTCGGACGAGGTCATTCAGCTCGGTGAAGGCGCTCACGCCCTTCACCTCCGTGTGCAGGTCGCGGAGCTGTGGGATGCCCTGCGTGTCGACGCTGCTCCATCGGACTCGGTGGATGCCGTGAAGCACGCGGCGCTCGCGAAATTCTATCCCGACGGTATTTCGGCAGATGAATTCGTCGTGAAGGTTCGCGGGTTCGAGATACTGAACGAGTCGCGCGGCCTCGCCGAGTCGGGAATCAGGGATGGGTCCACGCTTCTGTTGTCGCGGCGCAGGCGGAGGCCGGTCAAGTAGCGGCCTCCGACAGTCACCCGCGGGTCGCATTCATCTCGCACGCAGACTGCGGCCGTCATGATACGGGATGGAATCATCCCGAGCACGTGGGGCGTCTCCGCGCGGTAACCCGTGCACTTCGAAACTTTCCCGAGCTTTTCCAGACCGTCGATCATCTCGAGGGCCGTCATGCGACCGCTGAGGATCTCTCACTCGCCCACGACCCATCGTACATCGACTCGATCGAGAAATTGTCGGAGGCGGGAGGCGCGCAGCTCGACCTCGACACGGTGGTCAGCGCGGGATCGTGGGCGGCGGCGACTGCGGGTGCCGGCTGCGTGCTCGATGGTATAGACCGCGCGATGGCAGGCACGAATCTCCGCTCATTCTGCGCGGTGAGACCGCCGGGGCATCATGCGCTGAGAGACCGAGGCATGGGTTTCTGCCTCTTCGGGAACGTTGCGCTCGGTGCCCATTACGCGCGGCAGAAGCACGCGGCATCGAGGATCCTCATCGTCGACTGGGACGTGCATCACGGAAATGGCACCCAGGCGCTGGTCGAGAACGAGCCGGACATCCGATTCGTCTCGATGCATCAGTGGCCGTGGTATCCCGGCACTGGTGCCGCTGATGACCGTGGCCCGCACCGGACTGTCTGGAACATTCCGATGCCGACCGGCTTGAGCCCGCGCGATTATGTCGAGGCTCTCGAGCGAGGGATCGACGCGGCGACGCAGGGCTTCGTTCCCGACCTGATCTTCATTTCAGCCGGATTCGATTCGCTCGCGGGTGACCCGCTTGGCGGCTTCACTCTCGAGATCGAGCACTTCGAAAGCCTCACGCGCTCGCTCGTGAAGCGAGCCGAATCGTGGTGTGGCGGCCGGCTGGTGAGCGCGCTCGAGGGAGGCTACGCGCCGGACAGGGTAGGTGCGGCATGCGTAGCCCACCTGGACGCGCTCGCATAAGTTCAATCGAATGAACTCAGGGTTCTGGGCCTGCTATCACGACGGCAACGGCGTTCGCACCGATCTCTCGGTGCCTGAGATCGTCTCCGCATTGCAGCAGGAAACCGGAACGCTGTGGGTGGATATCGACATCAGGGAGCCGCAGGCAGTCGCGCTGCTCAGCGAAGTCTTTCACTTTCATCCGCTCGCGATCGAAGACAGCCTGAACCCGCAGTCGCGCGTGAAGATCGAGGAGTATTCCACCTTTCTCATCCTCATCGTGCGGACGATCGCATTCATCGAGCAGACCGAAGATCCGTACGACATCGAGACCGTCAACCTGACCTGTTTCCTCGGCAGGAACTTTCTCGTCACGGCGCACGGTGGCGAATCATCGCCGCTGGAGCATACCCGCGCGCTTCTCGCGAAAAAGCCGGAGCTGGTTGCCGCCGGTCCGTCGCGCCTGATGCACGCCGTAGTAGACGAAGCAGTGAACGCCTACTTTCCGCTCCTCGACCAGCTGGACGAATTCATGGACGGAGTCGAGGAGAAGGTATTCGCCTCGTTCGACCAGGGCGCGCTCCGGGAGATCTTCAGCGTGAAGCGGCTGGTGCTTTCGCTTCGCCGCCACCTGGCGCCGCAACGCGACGTTTTCAACGTCCTGACCAACCGGCCGAGCACGCTGCTGACATCGGATGCCCAGGTGTACTTCCGCGACATCTACGATCACGTGCTCCGGATCAACGACTCGCTCGAGACATTTCGCGAGTTGCTGAGCAACACTCTCGACAGTTACTTAACACAGGTTTCGAACCGGCTCGGCTCGGTGACCAAGGCGCTAAGTGTCGTCGCCACGATTTCAGTTCCATTCGTGGTCGTCAGCGGCATGTGGGGGATGAACTTCGAGAAGATACCGCTGTCGCACAGCAGCCACGGGTTCTGGACGATGCTCGTGCTTCAGCTCGGGCTGGGAGGCTTACTTCTGCTCTTATTGAGATGGCGCAAGCTACTGTAACCGCACTGAAGCTGTTCGGCGTAGCGGCTCACGAGTCGACATCGACGAGCGCGCTCGCCGAAGGCACGACGCTCGTTCAGTTCCGCTCGCTCGCGGCAGTCGTCGAGCCGACTCGATATCATCGTGTTTCGCTCGATGAGCAGGTGATGGGTGAGTACACACGGGTGCTCGAGGAAGTTCAGTCCAATACGGCCGTGCTCCCGGCGCCGCCGGGAACGGTCTTCCGCTCGCGCGACAGTCTCATGCGCTGGCTCGAGCTGCACTACTTCACGCTGACTCAGACGATGAGCGCGATCGAAGGCCACGGCCAGGCCAGACTCACCGTCACGAAGACGAGTGGCGTGGATCCCGCGGACGCGACCGGCGCGGAGGCGCGTGAGAGTGCCAAGCAGCTCCTAGCTACTGCGTCGCAGAGCATGAGGGTGCTTCGAGGCCAGGCCTCGGCGACGGTGACGCTGCCGGCCATAGAGGGAGAAACCACCGTGGTGGCACAGGCGTCATTTCTGGTGGAGCTCGACAAGTGGAACGCGTTCGCCGACCTCGTGGCAAAGGAGGACCAGCGTCAGACGGCGCTCGAATTTCATCTCAGCGGCCCCTGGCCGCCCTATGACTTCGTACGAATGCAGTTTGGTGGGTAACGATGTTCTGTCCTGATTGCGGATCGTGGAACCGTGGGTCAGCCGCGCGCTGTCTGCGCTGCGGCGAGCTTCTGCCCGTCGCCGTAAACCGCAGCACTCAGCCACCGGACCCGGCGATCACCGCACTGCGGCACGTGACTGGTGGCCGCTACAGCGTGATGCATCGCGTCGGCGAAGGCGGCATGGCGAATGTGTATTACGCTCTTCACATCCCGCTCGATTGCCCGGTGGTGATCAAGGTCATGCACCCGCATCTTGCGCGCGACGCGGATATGCGCGAGCGGTTCAGGCGCGAGGCGGAGTCCGCTGCCCAGCTGGTGCACCCTCACATCTGCGGAATCACTGACTTCGGAATCGTCGGCGACCAGGTCTTTCTCGTGATGCCCTATCTCGCGCGGGGGACGCTGGCCGACCGCATCAACAACCGCCGGTCGTTTCCGCCGGAGCGCACCGCGGCGATCGCGGCTCAGGTCGCGTGTGCCCTCGACTACGCGCACCGGCATGGACTGGTTCACCGTGACATCAAGCCCGACAACATTCTTTTCGATGAGGACGAGAATGCGCTGGTTACGGATTTCGGAATCGCGACGGGACATTTCCGGGCGAGGATGACCGGGACCGGAAACGTGATGGGCACGCCGCACTACATGTCGCCGGAACAGGCGCGCGGCAAGCTCCTCGACGGCCGCAGCGACCTGTACGCTCTTGGCGTAGTGATGTATGAAGTGCTGCTCGGTTTTCCGCCGTTCGATGGGGCTGACGGCTATTCGATCAGCTACAAGCATGTCACCGAGACCGCCGCTGCGCCCGATGTTGTGGACTCGCGCATTCCGCCGCAGCTGTCGGCGATCGTCATGAAGTGTCTCGCAAAAAAGGCGTCGGAGCGATATCAGCGCGGGCACGAGCTGGCCGACGCACTGATCGGATTCCTTGGCGGAGTCGGATCTCCGGAAGACATGCGCGCCGCATGGACGGCGCGAGTTCTGTCGCCGTCGCGTCCCGCCGCATCGGCAGTGGGCTGATGCGCATCAGCCACGAAGTGATTCGGCTCAAGACACGGTATCCCTTCGTGATCGCGAGAGGGGGCTACGCCGCGCACGAGAACGTCATCGTCCGCATCGTCGACGACGCAGGGCTGGAAGGGCTTGGAGAGGCTGCTCCCAACCGGTACTACGGCGAGAGTGTCGCGACGGTTGTCGCGGCGCTCGAGCAGTTTACCACTGTGCTCGGAAGCGCAGACTCGTGGTCGCTGGAAGCAATCGAAGAGAGTCTGAATCGCGTTCTGCGAGGGAACGGCTCTGCAAAGGCAGCAGTCAGCGCCGCGCTTCACGATATACTCGGCAAGCGCTTGAACGCTCCGGTTCACCGGCTCTGGGGACTCGATCCTGCTGATGCGGGCGAGTCCAGCTTCACCATCGGCATCGCTGACAACGAAGGACTCCGCCAGCGCGTCGCCGACGCGGCCCAATATCCCATTCTCAAGGTGAAGCTTGGAACTGACCGCGATACCGAAATCGTTCGCGTGGTTAGAGACGCCGCACCGGGCAAGCGGATCAGGGTGGACGCCAACGCCGCGTGGTCACCGTCGCACGCGGTGAAGATGATCGATTTTCTCGCAGATCAGGGAGTGGAGTTCGTCGAGCAGCCTGTCGCGCAGCATGACATCGAGGGGCTGCGATTCGTGCGAAGCCGGTCGAAGCTGCCGATCATCGCAGACGAGTCGTGCCTGATGTCCACGGACATACCGCGGCTCGCCGGGGTCGTCGACGGAGTGAACCTCAAGCTTGCAAAGTGCGGCAGCCTCCGCGAAGCGATAAGGATCGTGCACACCGCGCGCGCATTCGGCATGACCGTAATGGCCGGCTGCATGATCGAAACGAGTCTCGGCATCTCCGCAATCGCACAGCTGGCTCCACTGCTCGATCACGCCGATTTCGACGGCGCGGCGCTGCTGGCGGAGGATCCGTTCACGGGCGCCACAATAGAGAAGGGAAGAATCGCTCTGCCCCACGCGCCGGGGATCGGCGCGCGGCCATCGACAGGGCGAGAGGAATCGGCAGCGAGCGCAGGAGCTCGCTAACCTTCCTCATGAGCTCCCGTCAAACGGGACTGATAGAAGTCGCTCTTCCTGTCCCGCTCTTTCAGACCTTCACATACGAGCTGAGCCCAGATTCCGCGCGCTCTCCCGAGCCCGGGTCGCGCGTTGTCGTCCCATTCAGGAATCGAAAGGAGATCGGGATATGTCTCGGCCCCTCGGACCTGCCCGCTGCCCGGAAGGTGAAGCGTGTAATCGAGGTGCCGGATGAAGGGCCGGTATTGAGCGACGAGCTGATTTCGTTGTGCAGATGGATTGCAGAGTACTATGTGGTGCCCCTGGGCGTTGCATTGCGGTCCGCGCTCCCAGCCTCACTCACTGGAGCCGCTCAGCCTCAGCCAGGGCGCAAGACTCACCGCATCGTGCGACTGAGAGAAGATCTGCCCACGCTGACACACCGCGAGAAAGCGTTCGGTCGCGCCCCGCAGCAGCGCGCGGTCTTCGAGCTTCTCGAATCGCTTGGCGGAACCAGTACGCTGGAGCACCTGCTCGAGCAGCTGCAGTTCTCACCCTCCGTACTCAAGGCGCTCGAGAAGCGCGGGCTGATTCGTGTCGAAGCGGAAGAGATAGACCGCGATCCGTTCGCGACTCGGCCCGGAGTATCGAGCAAGTCGCTCGACCCGACGAGACATCAGGCCGAGAACATTGCGCGTCTCTCTGCCGGCTCGCCGGGAGACGTGTTCCTCCTTCACGGGATAACCGGCAGCGGGAAGACCCTGGTATACATCGAGCTTCTTCGCGAGATCGTCGACCGGCGTGGTCAAACGGCGATTGTGCTGGTTCCCGAAATTGCGCTGACTCCACAGACCGTGGACCGGTTCCGCGCGGTATTCGGAGACAGGATCGCAGTGCTCCATTCCGCGTTGAGCGACGGCGAGCGATACGATGCATGGCTCGCATTGAAGCGCGGCGACAGGAGGATTGTCGTCGGCGCCCGGTCGGCGATCTTCGCGCCGCTCAGGAATCTCGGTGCGATCATCGTGGATGAAGAGCACGAGGCGAGCTACAAGCAGGGGGAGAACCCGCGATATCATGCGCGGGAGGTCGCGATAGTGAGGGCGCGACTGGAGAATGCAGTCGTCGTTCTCGGGAGTGCGACCCCGTCCCTGGAATCGTGGACAAATGCGCAATCGGGAAAGTACACGCTGCTGTCCCTGCCAGATCGTGTCGGTGGCGGCAAGCTTCCACGCATCGAGGTGGTCGATCTCCGACACCGCGCGGCGCTTGCAGAGGGAAGCAGCGGCCCCAACACCGGATACGCTGCCGTCATTCGCGAGGAGCTCGATCGCGCCTTGACGGACACACTTGGCCGCGGCGAGCAGAGCATTCTGCTTCTCAACCGCCGCGGGTATTCGTCATTCGTCCAGTGCAATGATTGCGGCGACGTCGTCGTGTGTCCCAACTGCAGCATCACGCTTACGCTTCATCGCGCACCGGAGCGGCTTCTCTGTCACTACTGCGCGCATCAGGAGCCTTTGCGTGCGACGTGCAGGCGGTGTGGTGGCGAGACGCTCAAGAATCGCGGGCTCGGCACTCAACAGATTGAGCGCCTCGTATCCGACCGGTTTCCAAGTGCGCGCATCGCCAGGATGGATGTCGACACGACGAGCGGCAAGTGGGCGCACGCGGAAATTCTGGACCGGGTGTCGGCCGGGTCGGTCGACATTCTTCTCGGAACCCAGATGATCGCCAAAGGCCTGGACTTTCCGAACGTTACACTCGTGGGAGTCGTCGATGCGGACGTCGGCATCAACCTTCCCGATTTTCGGGCATCAGAGCGATGCTTTCAGCTGTTGAGTCAGGTATCGGGTCGCGCAGGACGCGGGCCGAAAGGCGGAAGGGTCCTCATTCAGACGCGGGTGCCGTCGCATCATGCCGTGCGCTGCGCAGTTAATCACGATTACCTGACGTTCGTGCGCGAAGAGCTCGAAGGAAGAGTGAGCCCCGCGTATCCGCCCAACCTTCGGCTGGTCAACATCGTGTTCAGCGGCACCAGCAGCGCCGCCACCGCGTCACTCGCAACGCACGGCGCCGACTGGATTCACGACCTGCTCGGCGCCCACACGAGCGGCGACATTGCGCTGATTGGCCCGGCGCCATGTCCGATCGAGCGAGTGAAGACGCGCTGGCGATGGCACGTGCTCCTCAAGTCGCAGAATTCCGGAGAGCTCACGCGAGTGAGTCGCTATTTCATGGAGCGGTTCAAGGTTCCCGCCGCCCTGCGTGTGACACTCGACCGCGATCCTGTGGCGCTTCTCTAGCGCAACCGGGCATCTTTAGGCGTGTCGATTCTCAAGGCTCCTGATTTCACTTCACCGTCGCTTGCCAATGCACCGGACGCGAATTTCGCCGCCGCACCTGCGGACGGCGTCCTCCCCGAAGGATTTTTTTCCACCACCAACCTTCCGACGTGGGTAAAGATTCGCGGCACGTGGACGATGCCCCGTGAGCCGAGAATGGATGCTGCTCTGCTTCTCGATCGCGATGGGATTCTGTGGATACGCGAAGGCAGGCGCGTGCGTCAGGGCGAGATGATCGCGATCGGCAAGGCAGAGGACGGCTCGGAAGGCATCTTCGTGCACTCGCTCGACGATTCCGATGACGAAGGCGAGTTCAAGTTCATGACGAGCGAGGTCTCGCGAGAGAAGCCGATCGACTACTCGCTCATGGCCCAGATTCTTCTCGGAGAAAGAGACAACGGCGGATACCCGATCTGGGTGACGGGGCCTGCGCTCGTGCATTCCCGCGCCCGTGCGGACATGGTGTGGTTCATCGAGAACGGATTCGTCGGCGCACTCCTGGCCGGCAACGCTGTCGCGGTCCATGACATCGAGGCGGCGATCTACGG
>DASWQD010000315.1:0-7113 GCA_036398255.1 Gemmatimonadaceae bacterium
CCGTCTTCTCTGGTTGTTCAGGAACCAGGTACCGTCGTCTCTGGTTGTTCAGGAACCAGGTACCGTCTTCTCTGGTTGTTCATGAACCAGGTGCCGTCTTCTCTGGTTGTTCAGGAACCGGGCACCGTCTTCCCTGGGTTCTGTTTCTACGCGTGAGTGTGCGCTTCTCGAACCCCCATTTCGCTCTGCTCGATCTGCACCGTGACGTGCCCGATTCCGAACAGGGCCATCGCATCGTGAACGTGCTCCAGCACGTGCTGCTGAGCCGACGCGTCGCGCACGATCGCGTGCGCGCTCATCGCGACCATTCGCGGAGTGACTGACCATACGTGCAGGTCGTGCACGGATTCGACTCCGGGAATGGCTTCGAGCTGAGTCCGCACCGCCGCGAGATCGATATGCTTTGGCACGCCCTCGAGCAGGATGTCCACCGATTCCCGCACGAGAACCCAGGCCCCGCGAATGATGAGCGCAGTCGTGAGAAACGACGCCACGGGATCGGCCATGAGCCAGCCGGTATAGCGGATGATGATCGCCGCAATCACCGTCCCGACTGAGCCAAGAAGATCACTCAGCACGTGGAGGTACGCGCCGCGGACGTTCATGCTGGTCTGCGAGCCCCGGTGGAGAACCAGAGCCGATATCACATTTATGATGAGACCTGCCACGGCGATCCCGAGCATCAGCCCGCCCTCGACCGGCTCGGGTGAGCCGATGCGCATGACCGACTCGAAGATTATCGCCGTCGAGATGAGAAGGAGCGCCGACCCGTTCAGGAACGCCGCGAGGATCTCCCACCGCAGATACCCGAAGCTCTTGCGGGCATTCACCGGCTGGCTCGAGAACCACGCCACGAAGAGCGACAGAGCGAGGGCTGCCACATCCGTGAGCATGTGGCCGGCATCGGCGAGCAGGGCGATCGAGTTCGAGACGATACCGCCCGCAACTTCCGCGAGGAGGAGAGTGGCCGTCAGGCCGAGGGCGAGCTTCAGGGTCCGTACGGACGCGTGAGACCCGTGGTCGTGCCCCAGACCGTGGGAGTGGTCGTGCCCGGCATGGTCGTGCCCGTCTGTAACCATCGCCCTCTGCGTGGCGTCGAATTTCGTTAAATTCGACCTGGTGTTAACTGAATTGATCGCGATTCTGGCGCTCGTGCTGCTCAACGGGTTCTTCGTGGCGGCGGAGTTTGCCCTCGTGAGATCCCGCCGCACGCGTCTGGAAGCGATGGTACGCACCGGCGATCGCCTTGCCCGAATTGCGCTCCGGGCTACCTCAAATATCTCGCGAGTACTTTCCGCCAGCCAGCTTGGCGTCTCCCTGTCGAGCCTCGGACTCGGCTGGATTGCAGTGTCGACGTTCGTCGGCCCGTTCGAGTCGGCCCTCGGGGGCCTGCCATTGGGTGCGAGCGTTTCCCTCCGCATGACAATCGCGGGCATCATCGCCTATGCAGTCCTGACGTACCTCCATGTCGTGCTGGGCGAGTTGACTCCCAAGGCAGCCGCACTCAACGCGCCGGAAAAGCTCGCCAAATATCTCGCGCCTCCCTTGATGTTTTTCGCATGGGTGATGAGCCCGTTCCTGTGGGTCCTGCACCGCTCTGCGAACGTGCTGCTCCGCCTCCTCGGACAACCGCGCGCAGGCTCGGAGGAGACAGTTCATTCACCCGAAGAGCTCAGGCTGCTCGTCGAGCAGTCCCAGGAAGGCGGCGCGCTTCAATCTTCGGACGCCGACCTGATCGACGCCGTATTCGAATTCTCGGAGAAGAATGCGCGCGAGGTGATGACGCCGCGGACGGAGATCATCGCGTTCGACGTCGATGCGCCGCTCGAGGAAGTGCTGCGCATCGTCGAGGATAGCCAGTTCTCGCGCTATCCGGTATTCGAGGAGTCGATCGACAACATCATCGGGCTCGTCCTGACGAAAGACCTTCTGCGACTGCTCATTCCGGGAGCTGCGACCGACAGCTCGGCGACAGCTGCGGCATTCAGCGTTCGCAAGCTGATCAGGCCCGCGCACGTGATCCCCGGCTCACGCGAAGTCGAAGACGTGCTCGCGGATTTCAAGCGGCTCAAGGAGCACATGGCCATCGTGCTCGATGAATACGGCGGCACCGCGGGCGTGATCACGATGGAAGATCTGCTCGAGGAGATCGTCGGGGAAATTCTCGACGAGTACGACACCTCCGAGGACGACAGCGAGCCGGTTCTCACGCGCGCGGGTGAGACCATCATCTCCGGAAGCAGCAACATCGGAGAGCTCAACGAGCGGTTCGGCCTCGACGTTCCCGATGAAGATGCGAAAACAATCGGCGGTTTTGTTTTTGGAATTCTCGGGAGGCTTCCGCAGATCGGCGACAGGGTTATCGCCGGCGGTGCAATCTTTACGGTGAAGGCGATGGATGGGAGGAAGATCGACCTTCTCGCAGTGGATCTCCACTCGATGGGGGACCGGCGCGCGAAGGAGCGAGAGCCGCAATCCGCCGACAGAGAAGCAGCGCCTCGATAAAGCTCGACGCGTCGGCAGTCCCGCTGCCCGCGATGTCGAGCGCGGTTCCATGATCCGGTGATGTGCGCGGAAACGGAAGGCCGAGCGTGATGTTAACCGCGCTTCCGAATGAGGCGACTTTTATCGCCGTCATTCCGACGTCGTGATATGGCGCGATGACCGCGTCGAACGCACCGCGAATCGCCTTCACGAAAACAGTATCCGCGGGGAATGGTCCCTCGATTCCGGCCTCTCTCGCCGCAGGCGCAAGAATTCTCTGGTCTTCATCCCCAAACCGTCCGCCGTCTCCAGCGTGTGGATTGAGAGCGCACAGCGCGATTCTCGGATCGGCGATCCCGAACCATTCCTGAAGCGCCGACCTCGTCGTTGCGGCGATCTCCACAATCAGATTCCTGTCGATCGATGAAGCGACATCGCGAAGTGCCATGTGCGTCGTAGCGAGGACAACGCGAAGAGGATTCGATCCCGGACCGCCGTTCGGTCTCATCGATGCGAGCATCATCGCCACCTTCGCTCCGGTGAGATGCGCCAGCATCTCGGTGTGCCCGGGGTAGTCGTATCCCCCATCGTGGAGTGCAGCCTTGTCGATTGGTGCGGTGACGATCCCGTTCACCTCGCCATTCATCGCGAGACGCACTGCCTTCTCGATCGCGAGCCCCGCGAATCTTCCCGCGGCAGGCGAGCCGTCTCCCGCGTGCCAGTCGCCGACTGATATGTCGGGCTCGATCCCGCATCCTCGCGGGCCAACTATCACCAAGTCAGAGCGCCCGCCGACCACAGGGTCTGCGAGCGCCTTGGAAATGATTTCGGGGCCTATGCCGCGGGGATCACCCGCGGTCACCGCGATGCGAGGATTCACTCCTGCAATTTTATCGCGACGTAGGTCTGCCTGCGAAGATCGTCGAGCAGCGACCGCGTTGCCTTCTCGGCAACGAGCTGCGCGCGAATCCGCTCCTTCACCTCGGCCTCGTCGAACTGTCCCGCCTCGTTCACGGTGACGAGCTGAACAACTGCCCATTTCGATGAGCCGCGCGGGCTCACCAGCTCGAAGGGATCGGTGACGTCACCGGCTTTCTTTCCCGCGAGCGCGGTCGCATATGAGACCGGCAGCGAATCCCTGACGAACGGCTGGAGAATTCCCTTCTCTTCGGCCGGATCGTGATGCTTCGTCACAACCGAATCGAACGCCGCGCCGTTTCTGAGCTGCGTCGCGACCAGCTGCGCTTCCTGCTTCGCCGCCGCGACGTCGGCCGAGTCGATCGTCGGCGCGATGAGAATGTGTCGTGCCTTCACTTCGGCGGCCTGCGCACGATCCACCTTGATGATGTGAAAGCCGAACGCCGTCTCGATGACGCCGCTGATCTGGCCTGGATTGAGAGCGAACATCACGCGCTCGAATTCCGGCACCATCGCGCCGCGGCGATTCCATCCAAGGTCGCCACCCTGCGGCTTGGAAACGGGATCCATGGATTCGCGCTTCGCGATCTGTTCGAAATCTCCGCCTTTTCTGATCTCGACGAGGATCGAGTCGGCTTTGGCTTTCGCGCGCTTCCTGGACGCTTCCGACGCCTTCGGTGAGATCACTACCTGGCGGAATGTGAGAGTCGCCGGAGCGCCCTGGAGCGACGCCCTGTTCTTCTCGAACGCCTCGGTGATTTCGGCGTCGCTGACGTTTCTGCCGACTGCGGTCTTGCGAAGCTCCTCGAACACGCGCTGCTGCAGAGCGCGCCGGTAGAACTGCTCGTAGAGGGTACGGCGATACTCCTCGGGCGTTCCGAACCCCGCGTTGCGAAGCTCGGTGCGATACTCCTCGTCAGTCTGGAACTGCTGCCGCACGCGCTTGGCCTGCTCGTCGACCGAGCGGTTCACTTCGTCGGGCGTCACCTCGATCTTCATGAGATGAGCCTTCTGAACGAGGATCTCCTCGTCCACGAGCGCATTGAGCGCATCCCTTGCCAGCGCAGCCTGGCCCGCTGAATCAGGCGGAAGCTGAAGTCCCGCAGCGCGCTGCTGATTGATGGAGTTCATCACATCGCTCCACAGCACGACCTGCGAGCCGACGACTGCAACGACGCGATCCACGGGAATGCTGGAGCGAACCGGCGTCGTCGCGCGACTGGCTGAGGGGCCCGGTGTCTGGGCCGCCAGCAAGGCGGGAGCCACCGCAACCATTGAAATCAGAAATCGTTTGCGCATTCGATTGTCTACCCCTCAGCCCCTGTCGAGATTCGTCTACTTCTTGGTGGTGTCCGTATTGGGCACCGGAACCACCGAGCCGGGTTGTCCGGCCTTGGTGGTCGAGTCGGTCGCAAGCCGAACCTTGGCGGCCTCGAGCAGCACCTGGTCGAAGGTCTCGCTGTTGATCGTGTAGTCGTACTTGTCGCGGAGCACGTTCTGCACTGGCTGGGTCACGTCGACGTACTGAGCCTGCTGCTGCAGGAGCTTGGTGATGTAATCCTCGACGCGCTGCGATGCGAGCTTCGCGCGATCTGCTTTCGCCTTCGCCGCAGTTTCGAGCCCCTTCGGATCGACGTTGAGCGCCGTCCACGCGTTGGTGATGGCACCCATGAACATCTTGCGAATCTCGGCAAGCTGCGTTGCGTCAGGCCCGAGCTTCGCGCTGTCGGCCGCCTTCAACACCAGCTCGTTGCGAACGAAATTCTTCACGAACAGCGGCAGCATCGAATCCGGCGCTGACTTCACGCGCTCGGCAACCTGTGCCTGCGGCGGGAATGTTTCCATCCAGCGGGCAAGGTCGGCTCCGGTGAACTTTCCGAGCGTCGATGTCGCGAGAACCGTCTTGTCCGAGCGGTGCGCGTTTGGATTCTCGACCACGGCGCGGATCGCGGCAGCGGTACCCGGCTTCACTTCGACCTTCGACGTCGTCTCGAGACCGGCGAGGTACGTGCTTTCGGCGGCCTGAAGTCCACCGGCCTGCATCGCCTGTACGAACTGGCCCTTGATCTCGGCGAATGTCGGACGCCTGATGATGTGATACCCGTACTGCGTCTGGATCACCGGCGAAATCTCGCCCGGCTTGAGCGCTGCGGCCGCCTGGTCGAACTCGCGAACCATTGCGCCACGCGCAAAGACTCCGAGTGAGCCGCCATTCGCGGCCGATCCGTCCTGGCTGTTCTTTCTCGCCATGTCCGCGAAGTTCGCCGACGTAACCTGCGCGCGAATCGCATCGATCTTCGCCTTGACTGCAGCCTTTGCTGCGGGCGCTGTGTCGGGCGTGAGGAGCAGGATGTGGCTTGCTGCGAGCATCGATCCGTTGTTGTACGCCGTCTCGGCGGTCGAGCTGTCGGGCGCCTTCCACGTCTTCGACACGTTGTCATACCACTTCTTCGCCTTCACGTTGGCGATTACGGCCCACATCGCGTCGTCGACTTCCTTGACGTCCTTGAGTGAGTCGTTGTTCACCGCCGCTTCGGCGACGAGATGATAGTTGACCCAGGCGTCGACGATCGCGTTCGTGACGTCTTTCCTGAGCGGCGCCTTGGACGAACCCATGAGGTTCGCGAGACGCGTGATCGTGAGCTCCTGGTCCGCGGCTTTCGCGACGACGTCGACGTGCGCCGAGAAGGCGTCCTTGAGCGAGTCACAGCCGGTTACGAGAAGAGCCGCGCCAAGGGCGGCAAGAACGAATTTTTTCATGTTTGTAGTGAGTCGTTGTTAGCCGGAGCCGGCGCTTCGGCCGCGTAGCGTCGCGAGAGCGCGAACCAGGCCGCCGAGCAGCTCCGCACCGCCAAGCCTGGTCAGTTTGAGCGAAAGCGGATGTGCTCTTCGCACTTCCGCCTGGAACTGCACCTCGTGAAAGGCTGCCGAAATCCCCTTCATGCGGGGCACGGCGTGCTCTCCAAAGGTAATACGTGCCTCGTTTCCACGCAGGAGCATGGACTCTATCTGTGCCGCCCCGCCCAGTACTCTGAGCAGGGCAACCGAGAAAAAGGTTTCCGCGGACGGCGGGAGCGGGCCGAACCTGTCCCGGACCTCGGCACGAAGGGCCTCGATCTCCGGCGTGTCCATCATGTGCGTGAGACGCCGGTAGATGTCGAGCTTGGCGTCCTGGCTCGTGACGAAATCGTCGGGTAGATACGATGGCAGATCGACTGAAACGTCGGACGGCTGAAGCTTCGGCCTCGTGTCCCCGCGCATCAGCCGCGTGACAGTCTCGTCGAGCATTCGGAGGTACATGTCGAATCCCACGGCGGTCACGAAACCCGACTGCTCCGGCCCGAGCAGGTTTCCCGCTCCACGAAGCTCGAGATCCTTGAGGGCGATGCGGTATCCCGCGCCGAGCTCGGTGTGGTGCTCGAGAATCTTCAGCCGGCGATTCGCTTCCTCGTCGATGTCGCCCTCGGAGACGAGGAGATAGCAGTTCGCGCGGCGGTGCGATCGGCCCACGCGCCCGCGAAGCTGATACAGCTGAGCGAGACCGAAATGATCGGCGCGGTTGACGAACATCGTGTTCGCGTTCGGCGCCTCGTGCCGGCGGCGCGCGTCGACGTCGGGCACGGGCAGATGCACGAGCGTGATCTCGAGCGGGTGATGCGGAAGTTCGTCGAGGGCGAAACCGACGTGCTCGTCTCGACGATGATCGTCGAA
>DASWQD010000316.1:0-6933 GCA_036398255.1 Gemmatimonadaceae bacterium
TCGTCGACTGCTTCCATGTCGATCTCGTTCAATCCCGTGAAAGTCAGGATGCCACAGCGCGCGACGCTCTCGTTCCAGATCTCGAATCCGCTCGGCGCGGCTGACCTCCTGATGCACGGCTCCGGCGATCTGCGCGGCTGGGGACAGCCCACAGTTCCCGATGCTCAGCTGCTGTACGTGAGGGGCTTCGACCAGCAGAACAAGCGCTACACCTACGAAGTGAACCAGAGATTCGGCTCGTCGAACCAGGCATTCGGAGCGTTCCGTGTTCCAGTGACGCTGACCGCGATGATGCGATTCGATGTCGGCCCCACGCGCGAGCGGCAGCTCCTCACTCAGCAGCTCGATCGCGGCCGAAGAACGCAGGGCACGAAACCATCGGAGCAGATGCTGAGGGCGATGTATGCGAGCGGTGGAATTGCGAATCCTCTCGCCGCAATTCTCCGCCAGCAGGATTCGCTCAAGCTCACCGGTCCACAGGCTGACAGCCTTGCAACGCTGAACCGTCTCTACACTGTCCGAAATGACGCGGTGTGGACGCCGCTCGCGAAATACTTCGCCGACCTGCCCGATGGATACGACCGTGACATCGCGTACGACAGGTACATGACCGCACGCAAGGCGACGATCGATCTGCTGATGCAGCTCGCCCCGAGCATCAAGGGCCTTCTCACTGCGGAACAGCGGCGCAAGCTTCCGGTATTCATTGCGAGCTACATCGAGCCGCGCTACCTCGCGTCGATCCGGTCGGGAACCGCGAGCTTCACCGGCTCAGGACTCGGCGGTGGTGTGCCAGTGATGATGGGCGGTGACGTGTTCATCGGAGCGGGCGGTGGCGAGCGCACCGTCATCATTCGTCAATGATTTCCAACAACGACTTTTCGTCAGGAGCTTCAATGATCAGGTCAGTTCTCTTGCGCGGCTCAGCGCTGCTCGCGTTGACGGCGTTCACCGCCGCCGCGCAGCAGCGCCCGCCAATTCGCCAGCTCGGCGCCGTTACTTCGAAGTCCGCCGAGACGTTCGCCAACCTCGTGGGGATTCGTCCGCTCAGCAACGGTGCTGTCCTCGTGAACGACGTTGCAGGCCGTCGCGTGATCATGTTCGATCCCGCCCTGTCGAAATTCACGCTCGTCGCTGATTCGACGAGCGCCACGTCGAACGCATACAGCGGCCGCATGGGCTCGCTCGTCGCATTCCGGGCAGATTCATCGGTGTTCATCGATCCAGGCTCCGTATCGATGCTCGTGATCGATCCCGCAGGGAAAGTGGCTCGCGTAATGGCCATCCCGCGCGCAGAGGATGCCATGGCAATTGGAAACCCGTTCAACGCCACTGCCTTTGATGCAACCGGTCGCCTCATCTACCGTATGGGCGGCGGCAGGTTTGGCGGTGGCGGCGCGAACGTCCGGACGATAGTCGGCGGTCCCGGCGGCGCTGGTGGCGCCGGACGGCTGCCGCAGATTCCCGAGCCGCCGGATTCGGCGTTCATCGCGCGCGTCGATCTTGCGTCGCGAAAGGTCGACACAGTCGGAGTCATCAGGATTCCGAAAGTGAAATTCGAGGTGAAATCCGACGACCGCGGCATGAGCATGAGCTCGCTCATCAATCCGCTCCCCGTGGTGGATGACTGGGCCATCACGCCCGACGGTGCGATTGCGTTCGTGCGGGGTCGCGACTATCACGTCGACTGGTTGAATCCCGACGGAACCAGGGTTACTTCCGCGAAGATTCCTTTCGACTGGCAGCGTCTCACCGATGAGGACAAAGTTGCGTTCATCGATTCCGTGAAGGCAGCGCGCGAGCGGCAGGGCGCGAACGCGCCGAACCCGAGCGGCGCTCCGAACCTCGGCGGTGGAATGACACAGAACATCCAGATCTTCACGGCGCCAGGAGGCGGACCGGGCGGGCCAGGCGGAGCAGCGCCGCGTCCACCACAGCTCGAGGTGAATTTCATTCCGCCAACTGATCTGCCGGATTACAAGCCACCGTTCTTCGCCAACTCCACCCGCGCGGATCTGGAGGGGAATCTGTGGATCCGCACCATTCCAACGTCGGCAATCGCAGGCGGACCTGTTTACGACGTGATCAACCGGAAGGGTGAGATCGTCGAGCGAGTACAGATTCCGGTCGGCCGCTCGATCGTGGGCTTCGGGCCTGGCGGTGCGGTGTACCTGCTGAACCGCGACGGCGCGACGTCTACTCTCGAAAAGGCAAGCGTCAGGTAATCATTCCCGGGCCGAAAAGAGAGCCGGCTCGCGAGAGTCGGTTCTTTTTTGCACCAGATACACGCTCCCATCGCTTAAATTCCAATTCATGATCAACACCAACATCGCCCGCGTTGTCGCGATCTCAGCCCTCGCGCTGTCATCCGCATGCCTCGGCGGGGAAAGCATTGCACCCGAGCGGTCGATCGAGGAGACCAGTTTTGCGTCGGCGCTCGGCGTCAACCTCGCCGCATCGACGAAAACTCCAAATGGTGCATACTATCGCGACATCGTCGTTGGAACCGGGGCCGTAGTCGCCGGCGGGCAGACCATCAGCATTCGATACACGGGCTGGCTCTCCAACGGTTTCCAGTTCGAGACGAACGTCTCCAGCAGCAACCCGCTGGTTTTCAAGCTCGGAGCCGGAGAAGTCATCGACGGGTTCGATGAGGCACTCGCAGGCGTTCGCGTGGGAGGAAGACGGCAATTGATCATCCCCCCCTCACTCGGATATGGTCCCTACGACTACGGTCCGATTCCGGGTAACTCGATTCTCGTGTTCAACGTTGAGGTTGTTGCCGCGCAGTAGCTCCATCACCGGGGAGACAGCCACCGCTTGATCCGCGCAATCAGCATCGCCCTGTGCGTCGTCGTCTGCTCGATGCCGATGACGACGCGCGCGCAGCTGCGCCCGCTCGAGCCGCCGCAGTGGCGGATGCTCGATGAAGACGCGTCGATTGCCGCAGAGGTGGGTGGGTCGCGGCTCACAGGTCAGCGAGCGTCGCTTGCGGGCACAACGGGCAAGCTGTGGGAAGCAGGAACCTTCGCCATTGCGTGGCGCACGGGGCGAGTGGTTCTCGAGGCTGCGGGAACAGCGCAGCGGTTCTTCCATGAAACCGGGACTTTCAGCGCGCCGTATCCTGACGTTGAGCCCAGCGACAACGGGGACAGGCACGATTCCGGTGACTACAGGATCTCCACGACGGTGCGACTCACTCCGAGAGGTTTTCCTGCAACTGGAGTTCTCCGCTTTGGAACCAGACTTCCCACGACGGATAACTCGACCGGCCTCGACCGGGATGCACTCGATTTCTTCGCGACATTCGGCGGCGCCGGCTCTCTGCGCGCGCTCTCGATCGCTGGTGAGGCGGGACTTGGGATCCACAGCACTCGCGAGCAGCGTTTCGAGCAGGAAGATGTGATGCTTTATTCACTTCGCGTCGAGCTCCGGAACAGCCGCTTCATTCCGTCGTTGTCACTGCTCGGACAGAAGCATGGGCTGACGCACGATTCGATTCGAGGCGTCGAAGATCTCGGTGAAATGCGCGCGGGCCTGAGAATTGGGCGACATTTCTGGGCTCGCGCGGAGTACGTGAGAGGATACGAATCCTTCTCGCCTTCCAGCGGTTTTATCTTCACTGCTGGTGTGATTCGCTGACGTCGATAACTTTTCCCGTCTCGCAGCTGAGGACTGAGTAATGCCGCAGCAAACGCAGAATCCAGCACCAGCCCCCGTCCTTACACCGGGCCAGGTCACCGTCAACGGCGCTCCCATTGCGAGCGCATACGACGTTTACCAGGCCTTTCGGGCGCAGCGCCGTGTTCTCGGCGGACAGATGGAAGGCCTTCAGTCTGAGCGGGGCGAGATCTCCAGAGAGCTTCAGCAGGAGACGATCACTGGAGCGGACCGCAAGGGCCTCGAGCAGCGCATCTCGCAGATCGACGAGCGCATCGCGACACTCGACAAGCAGATCATCGAAGCCGATGCACAGGTCGCAAAGGCAGCGGCTGTGCCTGGCGCCGCTGTCGATCCGCCTGAGCCGCCGCGCACCGGCCCGCCTGAGGAGGTCTGGGTACTCGGCACCATCTTCATGCTCGTGGTGCTGCTTCCGATGTCGATCGCATTCGCGCGGCGCGTCTGGCGAAAGGGCGCAACGATCGTCACGAACATTCCGAAGGAGTTGACTGATCGCCTGATGCGCGTCGAACAGACCGTTGAAGCTTCGGCGATCGAGATCGAGCGCATCGGCGAGGGCCAGCGATTCATCACGCGCGTGCTCACCGAAGGACCGGGCGCGCATGCGCTTTCATCGCCGCCGGTGCAGCACGCGATTC
Source organism: Gemmatimonadaceae bacterium (assembly GCA_036398255.1). Lineage (GTDB taxonomy): Bacteria > Gemmatimonadota > Gemmatimonadetes > Gemmatimonadales > Gemmatimonadaceae > UBA4720. The sequence goes on from DASWQD010000316.1 coordinate 4,320, forward strand.
CCTCGGGACGCCCCGGAGACGTCAGGCCATAGAGCAGAGTGGAGGTCAGCAGGGGAAGCCTGCGATTCTTTCGCTCGAGCGCCGAATTCCGGAGGTGGCTCGAGAAGAATCATGACAAGGCACCCGAGATCTGGCTGGGATTCTATCGGAAGGATTCCGGAAAGGGTGGCCTCACTTACCACCAGGCCCTCGACGAAGCTCTCTGCTTTGGCTGGATCGACGGCATTCGCAAGAAGCTCGACGACGAAAGCTTCACGAACCGCTTCACCCCGCGGAAGCCGAACAGCATCTGGAGCAACGTGAACGTCGGTCACGTCGAGCGGCTGACTCGCGAGGGAAAGATGCGGCCCCCGGGCATTGCCGCATTCAACGCGAAGGACGCAGCGCGCACGGGCATTTATGCCTTCGAGCGCGAGTCAGCGCGGCTCGCGCCGGAGATGGAGCAGCGCTTCAGGAAAAGCAGGAATGCGTGGAAGTATTTCCAGGCAGCCCCGCCCTACTATCGCAAGCTCGTCACGTGGTGGGTGGTCAGCGCAAAGAGAGATGAGACTCGGGAGAAGCGGCTGGCCGTGCTCATCGATTGCTGCTCACGCGAGACACGGCTGCCTCAGCTCATCCCGGCCTCGCGGGCGAAAAAGTAGACTCAGCTGAAAGTGTTGCAGCTTCTCACGTCGCCCGACTGAAAGCCGCGCGTAAACCACTCCATCCTCTGTTGAGCAGAGCCGTGTGTGAAGGCATCGACATTAACGCGCTGGCCGGTCTGCTGCTGTATCCTGTCGTCGCCCACCGCGGCTGCAGCGGCCATGGCTTCGTCTACGTCACCCGGGCTGAGGATATCCCTCTTTTGAGTGGAGTTCGCCCACACGCCGGCGAAGCAATCAGCCTGCAGCTCCATCCGAACCGAAAGCTCGTTCGCCTGACCCGGATTCGTTCCCTGCGCCTGCCTAACCTGTGCATCGGTTCCCGCCAGATGCTGCACGTGATGCCCCACTTCGTGAGCGAGGACATAAGCCTGCGCGAAGTCTCCCTCCGCTCCGAACCGTGACTTGAGCTCGTCATAGAAACCGAGATCGATGTAAACCTTCTCGTCGAGAGGGCAATAGAACGGACCCATCGCCGACTGCGCGAATCCGCAGCCCGAGTCCGTAGAGTTCCTGAAGAGCACGAGCTTCGGCGCCTGGTAGCGCTCGTTTGCCTGACGAAGAATTCTCGACCACGTCGAGTCTGTGTCGTCGAGGACGAACGACACGAACTGAACCTGCATCTCCTCTCTGGCCGAGTCTTCCTTGGTCATCGGGCTCCCGGTAGCAACACCGGGTTGAACGCCGAGATCATCGAAGAGATTCCGCCCCGTCAGGAGGCTCAAGGCGAGCACGACCACTGTTCCGCCGATGCCGAGGCCCTTTCCCAGACCGCCCATGCCGCGGCGATCTTCCAGGTTTCCGCTTCTTCCGCGTGGAGTCCAGCGCATTGTATCCCCCTGCCTTGGTTCGAGTGCGATGCTCAAACCTCGTAATGGGCAAAAACCTCGCCCATCGCATCTGGCTGCGGGCAGGCACCACTTCCAGATTCAGGCGTTCGGGATTTCAAGCCGGAGGGAGGAATGGGCCAGTTCGGCAGGCTTCAGAAGATCTCCGATCTTCCATCGAAGAAGATTTTGAAGGGTTACATCAGGAAAGCGAAGGAGCTGAACGACGAGGGAATCAGGACTGAGCGGGCTCAGCGATCGAAGAAGCCCGAGCTTGCAGTCCCCGGCTACATGCGCGCCGCACTTCGACGGAACAAAAAGGCAGAAGCGGCGTTCGATTCATTCAGCCCGAGCCATCGGCGCGAATACATCGAATGGATCACCGAAGCGAAGACCGAACCAACTCGCGAGAAGAGACTCGAGACAGCTCTCGAATGGCTCGCAGAAGGCAAATCCCGCAACTGGAAATATCAGCGTTGAAAAAAATCTTCATCCTGTGTACAACCGCCGCAGGACTCTTCAGCCTGAGCGGCGCGTCTCGAGCCCAGGCCACGGTGCCTGTAAACCTCTATGTCGCCGACCTGACGTGGAACGGCGACTCCATGCGAGTCGGCACCCCGAGAAAGCTCACCGCCGACCGGGGGATCAACAGTCAACCGGCGTTCACACCCGACGGAAAGGCCATCCTGTTCGTGAGGCGTGACAGCACCAGCGCTCAGAGCGATGTCTATCGAATCGAGCTCGCCACCGGCGCCGAGTCGAGGGTGACGTCGACGCCGGAGAATGAGAACAGCCCGACTGTGACTCCCGACGGCAACATCATGGTCATTCGGTGGACTCCGCCGACGCTGTTCAAGGAATGGGGTCCGTGGATCTACGACCAGAAAGGACAGCCGCTGAAGGGTGTACTTCCCGGGCCCGACACGGTTGGCTATTACGTGCGCCTCGACGCGACGCGCTTTGCGGTGATGCGCCCGAAAACGAGATTCGCCGTGGCGATCTTCGACGCGCGCACCGGCGCGACGACCGACTACGACTGGGCTGTAGCTACGCTCCCTCCGCAGCTCATTCCGGGACAGAAAGCCGTGAGCTACACTCGCGTCGATTCCGTCGGCGGCAATCGCATCCGGCGGCTCGATCTCGTGA
>DASWQD010000317.1:0-1772 GCA_036398255.1 Gemmatimonadaceae bacterium
ACCCGCTCGTCATTCAGACACCGCAGGACCTCGTCGCGCAGGGTCAGGGAATTGTCGGAGACAGGTACACCGCTGAGCTCTGGGTGCGAGGAAATACTGCGTACACCACCACCTGGGGGACGAGAACCGTCAGCGACGTTCAGGCGCGCGGCAATGCAGTGAAGATCTGGGATGTGTCGGCGACTGCGCCGGTTCTCGTCGACTCGCTCATCGTCCCTGATGTAGCCACACTCGGAGACATTCAGGCCACCTCTGACGGTCGGTACCTGGTCGTCGCGACCGAGCCTGCTGGCTCGATCGTGATCTACGATTTGCAGAATCCGCGGAAGCCCGAGCTCGTCTCGCGGTTCTCGGACTTGGAGATCGCAAACGGCGTTCACACCGCCGAGGTGCAGGAAGTCAGCGGCAGACAGTACGCGTTTCTGTCGATCGACCCGCGCGGCACGGAGAGAGCACGCCTCGTGATCGTGGATATCTCCACGCCGTCATCACCGGTGGTTGTGTTCTCGCGAATCATGGGGTCGCCTTCCGTGCACGATGTGTTCGTGAGGGACGGCATCCTGATGACGGCGCTCTGGAACGACGGAGTCACGATCTTCGACATCGGAGGCGGCGGGAGAGGTGGAACCGTTGCCAATCCAGTCGAGCTCGGCAACGTCAAAACCGTCGGTGGAAAGGCTCACAACATTTTCTGGTACCGCGATCCGGTTACGGCGAGCAGACAGTTCGCGCTCGTCGGCGAGGAAGGTCCGGCCTCGATCCCTTCGAGCTCACAGGGAGACATCCACGTGCTCGACGTCAGCGACATGACTCGCCCGCGCGAAGTTGCGTTCTATACGGTGGCCGGGGCCGGCTCACACAACTTTTCTGCGGACGAAGAGCGCGGGATCCTGTACGCTGCCTATTACAACGGCGGTGTTCGCGCTCTCAACATTCGCGGCGACCTCGGGACGTGCACCGGATCGCAGCGAAGCTCCGATGGCCGCTGTGACCTGAGGAAGATGAACCGCGAGCTCGCGAAGGGACCAGTCGGACTCTCATTCCCCGTCTTCATCTGGGGTGTGCACTTCGCTGCGGGAAAGCTCTACGCTTCCGACATGCTGAGCGGACTGTTCAGGCTGTCCACCGTTCCTCCGTCCTGATACGCCATCTGGCGCAACCGGCTGACCCTCTCGCGAAGCGGCGGATGCGTCGCCATCAGGTTGGCAAGCTTTCCCTCGCGCTCATCCCATTTCGAGTGATAGGGGTCGGCGATGCAGAGCTGCGCAGAACTTTTCGGAATTGCGCGCGGCTTGATGGTCGAGCCACCGATCTTCACGAGTGCCTCCGCGAGAGCGCCGGGGTTGCGGGTGTACTGCGCGCTCATCGCATCGGCGAGAAACTCGCGTGAGCGGCCGACCTTCATCACCATGAGCCGTGTCACGATCGGCGCCAGCACCCAGCTGATCACCCACAGCACGAGCAGCACGATCACGACGACGCCTTCCGCTCCGCCCTTGCTCGAGCGCGAGCGACTGCGTCCGCCGCCGATGCGTCCCATCCGGAATCCCATATTGTGGATCACGGCCACCATTCCGACGAGCGCGGTCAGAAGAGTCATCAGTCGCACGTCGTAATTCGCGATGTGACCCATCTCATGCGCGACGACGGCCTGAAGCTCCTCGCGGTTCAACGTCGAGAGCGCACCTTCGGTGACCGCGATATGTCCTTCCTGCGGCTTCACCCCCGTTGCAAACGCATTGGGCGCCTGATCAGGAACGATCCATACGCGG
>DASWQD010000318.1:0-8632 GCA_036398255.1 Gemmatimonadaceae bacterium
CGGCAGCGACTCCGGAAGCTCGGGCGGTGCACGCGGCAGCGGCGGATCCGGTGGATCCCGCTGAGCCTGCTCGCTGACCCAGGAAAGGCGCACCCGATGGTGCGCCTTTCTCTTTTTTCTACCGCCTTCGGCTGCATTCACGCAACGGGTGCATCACTTCGAGTGAGAAGGTCATCAAGCTTCCGAAGCGACTCGGCGAGCTCCTGGAGATCGCTTTGCGGCATCCTCTCGAGCGCCGCCACGATAGGCCCCTGAGCCGCACTCGGTGACTTCTTCAGAATTGCCTTGCCTGCCGGCGTGAGGGAGATGGCGAGCTTTCGTGCATCGTTGCCCGATGCGCTTCTCGTTGCAAGCCTGTTGTCGACGAGCCTTGCTACCACCATCGAGACCGAGCTCTGGTGTGTGTATGTGCGTGCCGCCAGCTCATTGATCGACTGCGAGGGCCTGTGCCGGAGCTCCTGAAGGATGTGAAGCTGCGCGGCACTGATACCCAGCTTACGCTCCACGTCACGGCCCGAGACCCGCATAGCCTTGACGATCACCCGCAGCGAGTCGACAATCCTCGTGATGTACTCCCGGTTGGCTGTTGCTGTGGCCTCCCCGCGTTTTCGTTGTGCTGCCATCGTATGCGCGTGTGTCGCAAGTCCGCAGCCAGAGCACGTCCGACCCGCGAAATTGCCGGGCGCTAACGACCCGGTCCACCAACTGTGATTCCAGCGTAGAAATTTCGCGGGGGAGCAGGCTCGAAATACCTGCCGCGGGCCGCATTGACCGCCAGCGACGAGGCATACCGCCTGTTGAGCACGTTCTGGATCCCTGTCGTGACGGACAAGCGTGGAGTACCCCGAAGCGCAGTGATTCCCAGCCGAATGCCCGTGACTGAATACGAGTCACCGCGAACGGTGTTTGCATCGTCGAGCCAGCTGTTTCCGGCGTACTCGTTCTCGATCAGAACGAATGTGCCGCCGCGCTCGATTCGAAGTGCGGACTGCAGGCGGCTGGAAGGAATTCCGGGAATCGTGTTTCCTCCAAAATCATCGGCGCCGACCCGATACTCATCGAACCGGAATCGTGACCAGGCGTATGCGACCATCAGTGTCACCGGCCTGATCGAAAGGTCGGCGCCGAGCTCGGCTCCGATTCGATCAGTCCTGCCTGCGTTCCGGAAGTACCGGCGGCCGTTGCTTGCGGGGATCTCGAACGGGATCAGCTCGTCACGTACTCCCGTGCGGAAGACCGAAACGTCGTACTTGAGGGCCGATCCGACCCACCCCTTTGCACCCGCTTCCCCCGTAACCGACCGCTGCGGATCGAGAGCGGGGTTGATTCCCGCGCTCCCGTCCTCTCGATTTCCAAGCTCCGTTGCAGTTGGCGTTTCGAACGCGGTCGACAGGTTCGCATAAACCGAATGCGTCGCTGCCACCCGCGCGACAATCCCTGCAACGGGACTTACAGCGTTGAGGCTTCGAGCTCCCGAATCATCGCTGTTGGTTGCGCTGACCAGTCGATCCTGCACTTCAAAGCGAACCCGATCGCCCCGAACACCCGCTGTCAGCGTCACACGATCGTGGAGGCCGACTTCATCGCTCAGAAACAAGCCGACGCTCGAGATGAGCTCGCGCTGGTCGAGCGTCACGATTCCGCGATCGCTGCCTGGATTGGGACACATGGCTGTCGGCGTGGCTACGGCGACAGTGTCTCTGCACGCCGCAAAGTTTCGCCGGAGGTCGTTCTGCGCCTGAGTGTCGAAACCGGCGGCGAACGAGTGAGCCGATCCGAAAAGATTCCGGCGAGCGCGCACCAGGCCCGATGTTCCCCAGCTGTGCCGGCCAACTTCCACGACTGCGAACGTGAGAGGATTGTCGAGTGACCGGGCTCCACCGAAAATCGAGAGGGAAACGTCGGTCGCTTTCGTGGACCGCGCAGCAGATGCGCCAATCTGGATCTGATTGACGGATTTGCGCGCGTTTCTCCGAACCGACAGAGCGTCCGCGATTTCCGGATCGCGCTGCATCTCCTCGCGAGTCAGCGCACCTGGATTCTCGGCTCTCGGATTCACGAGCGTCAGACCGGTCAAGGAGTACTCCATGTTGCCGGCGCGCAGCGTTCCGCGTGCAAATCCCGTTGTCGATCGCTGGACGGAGTGCGCCCGTGCGCCATCGCTGCGGCTGTGAGCGACATCAGCGACGTAGCCGAGGCCACCGAATGTCCCGGACGCCGCGAGAACGCTGCGTGCGAGCGAGTTGGACCCGAGCCATTGCCTCGCTTCGAGAGAGATCGGCGACGGCGAGGGCTCCCGTGATCTCAGATCGATTACGCCACCGCTCGCATTTCCATACAGCGCCGAGGCGGCACCGCGAAGGACTTCAACGCGGCCGATTGACTCGAGGCTCACGTAGTCGAGCGGAGTCTGTCCGTCGGGAAGCGTCATGGGCATCCCATCCCGAAGCACGCGGATCCCGCGAACGCCAAACGCGGAACGTGCGCCGAATCCGCGAATGGACAATCGCGCATCCTGTGCGGGATTCGACCGGTTGATGGCGGCAATTCCGGGAATCAGCGCGAGAGTCTCGTCGATAGCGCCATGACGCTGGCCCGGCCGCGCACGGTCCGGTTCGGCGATGGTGATCGCGAATGGGGAGCCGAGCACAGTGCGCCCGGATCCTCGTGTCACGGTCACCGTCACCGGCTTGAGCGTCGTGACCGCGGAATCGTTCTGAGCCGGAAGAACGCGGGCAGATGGGAATGCGGCGAGCGCAACCGCGAGAGCAATGAAATACCGTGGAACACGACTCTCGCTGGAATTCAACATCCATCGAAGATACCGCTCGCCGATTTTCTAGGGCAGGCGCTTTTCTCTATCGCCCGGGGTGAACAACAGGCTGGCCCTTCGCCCTGAGTAGTTTGCCTGCACGATGTTCACCTGATCGGCGAACTTTTCCGTAAGAACGCGGCTCAGAACGGCCGAGACCGACGCATTAGACGAGGCACGGCCCGCGAGGCAGACATAGAGAAGGTCGCCGACGCGTTTCTCCCCGCAGGAGCGCAGGGGTACGATCCGGCCGCTCGATTCACGAATGACGAACGATGCTCGCGCATACGCAAATGCAGTCGTCTGTGACTCGACACGCTTGTCTTTCGACCAATGATTTGCGGCAGCTGTAAAGTCGTCGACGAACACGCGTAGTGACACGCTGACCGCACCGGTTCGTGTATCGATCGTCATCTGTGCGAGACTGGTGTGGAGCGGATGAGCGCGCGCGACAGCGGGAATCAGCGTGAGCATCGTCGCGATCGCGATGCATCGAGACGCATTTACCACGGCGCGCGCTCGACAGCCCATCGCGCTGAAATCACGAGAACGGTTCCGGAAACAGCGAGCACCCGAATGCGATGCGCCGGCATGAACGATGGCTGCCGGAAGAGGGCGATGAGCTTGTCCGAAGAGGCGAGCAGAAGCGCTGCGACGCACAGCACCACAACCTGACCGGCCTCGATTCCGATATTGAATCCGAAGAGCGGAAGTGCGATCCGGTCCTGAAACAGGTCGCGAAGGTAGTTAGCGAATCCGGCTCCGTGCACGAGACCGAAAACTCCCGCGAGCACGGGACGATACTTCCCGCGCAGAAAGGCGCTGCGACGGTTGCCGACGGCGATGTTTTCCATGCACGTCGCGACGATGGTGACCGGGATGAGGAATTCGATCAAAGGTGCAGGGAGACTGAGAGCGCCGGTTACAGCGAGCGCCAGCGTCACCGAATGTCCAACCGTGAATGCGGTGACGACCCACAGCGCGCTTCGCCAGTCGCTCAGACGATAGATCGCAGCGAGGGCGACCAGAAAGAGAATGTGGTCCATCGCCTGGAGATCGGTGATGTGCCGAAATCCAAACTGGACAAAGCTCCAGAGCTCCGACGCCATGGTGTCTCCGCGGGGACGTGAGGTTGCGGAGAGTTGTACGGCGCCAGACCGCCTTCCGGATTTATTCCGCTACCGAATCCCGAGAAGCTTGTGAGTCTGGAGGCTCAGCCTCCACCGCGGATGGGTCATGCAGTACTCGACTGCGAGGCGAGTATTTTCCTCGATTGACGGTCCATCCATCGGCTGGAGAAAAAAGTTCTCGAACTGCATGCCCTCGAATGTCTCCGGCATGGCGGCCGGCTGTGGGAACACGAGCTTGATCTCGTCGCCTGATTTCTGGACCAGGGGCGCGCCGGCTTTCGGGCTGACGCAGATCCAGTCGAGTGATGGAGGCGCGGGCCTGGTTCCGTTCGTCTCCACAGCTACACGAAAACCTCGAGCATGCAGCGCATCTATCAGCGCTTCGTCCACCTGGAGCAGGGGCTCACCCCCAGTGCAAACCACGAAACGATTTCCGTTCTCGCTATCCCCCCGCCACGCATTGGATACGGCAGCAGCGAGCGAGCCGGCTTCGGGAAAACGACCCCCGTCAGGTCCCACTCCGATGAAGTCCGTGTCGCAGAACTGGCAGACCGCACGAGATCGATCCTCTTCGCGCCCCGACCACAGGTTGCATCCGCTGAAACGGCAGAAGACGGCCGCGCTCCCCGCGTTTGCCCCTTCTCCCTGCAGCGTGTAGAAGATCTCCTTGACCGTATACATCGTCACCGTCTCGCCTCGGCGGCGTAGCGCACAGGATCAGTCGCGCCGGCTTCCTCGAATCCCTTGAGTCTCAGCTGGCACGCATCGCAGTGTCCGCATGCTTCACCGTCGTCTGTTGGATCATAGCAGCTCGTAGTCATCGAGTAATCGACGCCAAGGCTCAAGCCAAGCTCGATGATCTCCTTCTTCGAGAGCTCGATGAGGGGAGTGCGAATCGTGACGGGCGCTGCACTTCCTTCCACTCCCGCCCGGGTCGCCAACCGCGCCATCTCCTGAAATGCTGCGATGAACTCCGGCCGGCAGTCTGGGTATCCGCTGTAGTCGAGCGCGTTCACTCCAATGAAAATGTCGGAAGCGCCAAGCACTTCGGCCCATGCGAGCGCGAACGACAGAAAAATCGTGTTTCGCGCCGGCACGTAAGTCACAGGTATCGCTTCGTCGACAACGCGATCCTTCGGCACGTCGATGTCGGAGGTGAGCGCGGACCCGCCAAATATGCGAAGGTCGATGTCGGTGACGACGTGCTGGACTACTTCGTAGCGAGCCGCGATCTTTCGCGCCGCTGCGAGCTCCGCGGCATGGCGCTGGCCGTATCGAAAGCTGAGCGCATGAATTGCATAACCTTCGCTGCGCGCGAGAGCGAGCAGGGTCGTTGAATCGAGACCACCGCTCAGAAGCAGGACAGCCTTGCCGCGGTTCATACCCTTTAAGATAAGCATCGAGAGGAAATTCAAATTGAAAGTTCCCCACACGCTGAGCGCAGGATCCCTTGTCGCGGCCCTTGCGGTGGCTTGTTCACAGCAGCCCGCGGTCGAGACAGGAACGAGTCCCGCGAACACCGGGGCGGCGATTACCTCGAACGATCTCAAGACGAGGCTCTACGTATTCGCCGCCGACTCGATGCTCGGCCGCGAAGCCGGCACCATCGGCAACTACCGGGGAACAGCGTACATCGCCGCCGAGGCGGCGCGCATTGGACTCGAGCCGGCGGGTGACAACGGCGGGTTTTTCCAGAACATGCTTGCGACATCAGCGCGCTTTGCGGGGAGCCCCAACCCAGAATACGCGCGAAATGTCGTAGCCATCCTGCGCGGCAGTGATCCCGTGTTGCGGAATGAATACGTGGCGATCGGTGCGCACACCGACGCCATAGGCATTCGAACAGCTGTCGATCACGACTCGCTGCGGGCGTTCAACATCGAGGTCACGCGCCGCAGCATGGCCGGAGGCGGTCGCGCTACTCGCGCACTCCGTGATTCGCTGCGCGCGGTAGTCAAGCTCGACATCGACAGCCTTCGGCGGATCAGGCCGGCGCGACGAGACTCGATCATCAATGGAGCCGACGACGACGGATCAGGAGTGGTCGGTGTGCTCGAGATTGCGGAGGCGCTGGCGGCGATGCCGGTGAGGCCGAAGCGCTCGATTCTCTTTGTGTTTCACACAGCCGAAGAAAAGGGCCTGCTCGGTTCGCGATGGTACACCGAGCATCCGACGGTTCCTCGCGGACAGATTGTCGCGCAGCTGAACCTGGACATGATCGGAAGGGGCGGGGCAGGCGATCTTGCCGGCGGCGGTCCCGATTACCTCCAGCTCGTCGGGTTGCGACGTCTGTCGACAGAGCTCGGCGACATCATCGAGGCCACGAACGCGGCGAGCCCGCGTCCCTTCAAGTTCGACTTCCAGTACGATACAAACGGTCACCCGGAGCGGATATACTGCCGCAGCGACCACTACAACTACGCCCGCTTCGGCATCCCGATCACCTTTTTCACAACCGGATTGCATCCGGATTATCACCAGGTGACGGACGAAGCCGAGTACGTCGATTACGAGCACATGAATCGGGTCGCGAACTTCGTGCGTGAAGTCACCGTGCGGGTTGCCAACCTCGATCACCGGGTCAAGGTCGACAAGCCTGTGCCGGACCTCGGTACCCCCTGCGTTCAATAAGGAAAAAACCTTTTAAGGTTTTTTCTATGCTGCGGCCGTGCGAAGACCTCCAACGAGTCCCTTGAGCTGGCGGGATCCGACGAGGAGCTGAGTCGACGCGCTGGTCATCTGCTCGCACGCGGCACTCTGCTCCTCTGTCGATGCGCTCACCTGCATCGCCGCGGCGGCGTGACCTTCTGCCGTCTTCGCGACAAGGCCGAGATTCTGTGACGCGCCCTCGACCGCCTTCACGTTTTCGTGCGCCGATGACGTGACTGATGCGGCGCTGCTGCGCGTGCGCTCCGCGGCAGCGACGATCGTAGCCAGTGCACCGCTCAGCTCGCGTCCGACACGCTCGATCTCCTCGACGTGCGATGCGCTGCCTTCCATCGCCTTCGACGTGGTCGACACTCGCGCAGTGACCGCTTCGGTCAGGCGAACCACGTCGTCGGCCGCGGCCTGCGTCTGCTCCGCAAGCTTTGCGACCTCGGCTGCGACGACGGCGAATCCGCGGCCCGCCGGGCCGGCGCGCGCCGCTTCGATCGATGCGTTCAGCGCGAGCAAGTTAGTCTGCTCGGCGATCCGGCTCACCGATACGACGAAGTTGTTGATCTCGGTGGCAGTTTCCGTGAGGCCGCTCACTTCCGCCGCTGCATTCTGCACGATGTTCCTGACGTCGAGAAGTATCTGAAGCGCGCGGCTGATATCTGCCCGCTTGGCTTCGGCTTCCGATTCGATTGCGCCCGCGAGAGCATGCACTTCACCGGCGCCTGCTACCATGTTGTCGGCCCGCGTGCGGATGCCGTCGAGCGCATCGTTCACTTTTTTCAGCTGCTGCACCTGCGTCTCGGCACCGAGTGACACTTCGCCGACGGCGTCCGCGACCTGTCCGGCCGAGTCGGCGATCTGCTTCGATGCGGATGCGAGATCACCCGCGGAGCGCGCAACGTCATCCGCTGTTTCGGCTGCGCCGGAGACAACGCGCGACAGCGATTCGCTCGCGTGGTTCATCGCTTCGGCCAGAGTCCGGAATTCACCAGGCATTCCGGGAGTCGGCGTCCGGTTCTGGAGATTGCCGCGGCTGAGCTGAACGGCATGTCTGACGAGCGAGCGCAGCGGGCGCCCGATCTCGCGCGATGTGCGGATAACGATGATCACTGCGAGCAGCAGCGCGAAGCCGATGACCGAGATGAGCAGTGCCGTGCGCTTTACCGCGTGGTCGCTGAGCGAATCCGAAGCGCGAACGAACGCGAGATTATTCGCCCGGTCGACTCTCTGGAGCTCGACCAGCAGCTGGCCCACGAGGCGGCGCGCTGATTTCGCCTGCGCGCGCGCTTCCTGGTCACGCCCGAGGTCGGCAAGTCGATGTGCGACTGCGAAAGCGTTCTCCACTTCCGCAAGGCGGTTGTCCACCACGACGGTGTTCGCGACTTCGCCCGCGAGATCCGCGCGGCGCGACGTGAACGTGCGGTGGAGGCTGTGCGCCTCGAGTCCGAGCCGTCGGAAATCCGCTTCCGCCGAAGGATCGCGGTCGGCGAGGTACGTCGTCGCCGCCTGGACCTCCTGAGTGATCACGTGCGCGAATCGCGCCGACTGCTGCGTGACTTCATTCGCGTGCCGGAACGTTGCGCCGACTTCGTCCGAGAGATTCGATATGGATGCCCATCCGACAAATCCCGCCTGGAGAAGAAGCAGGATCAGGACGCCGAAGCCGAGGCCCAGCATCCGTCTGATGGTTTGCGGCTGGCCGAATTCGAACATTATGGATGTCCCGCTTCGCTGGTTGCCGGCGGCCTGGCGGCCACGCGCGCGCCGCCCGATACGAGGGTGCCGGACATTGCCTGGGCGACGTGGAAGCCCATCCCTATGGGATCTCCCATTTCGTTGAAATAGACCGGGCCGGTCACTCCCTCGAACGGATTTACCGCGTTGAGGGAGGCGAGATAGTCGCGCACGCCCTCACGGCTATTTCCTTTCTTCACGAGAGCCTGCGCAATCAGGCGAGTCGCATCGTACGCGAGTGCCGCAAATGCATCGGGCTCGGCACGGTACCGGTTTCTGAACGCGCGGACGAACCGCT
>DASWQD010000319.1:0-3885 GCA_036398255.1 Gemmatimonadaceae bacterium
TCACGGTGTCGCCCGCCCCGACGACGTCGTAGACCTCGCGCGCCGTCGTCGGTATGCGACCAACTTCCCCGTCTGCGGCAATGAGTGCCATCCCACGCTCACCCAGTGTAAGCAGGAGATGTTCCACCCCGAGCCTCTCGAACGTTGCAGGGAGAGCCTCGGGGTGCTCGAGATCCATTTCGGCGCCGAGTGCGGATTCCAGCTCGCGGCGGTTGGGCTTGAAGATCGTGGCTCCGCGATACGCGAAGAAGTTTCGGTATTTCGGATCCACGATCACCGGCACTTTGCCTTCGCGCGCCCAGTCGATCGCGCTCCGGATGACCGGCGGGACGAGAACACCCTTGTTGTAGTCTTCGAGCACCAGTGCATCGGCCTCGGCGATCGCGATCCTGAGCGCGGCAAGCAATCGCTCCGTTTCGGCGCCCGAGAGATCGGTGTCTTCCTCCTCGTCGTAGCGAACGAGCTGCTGCGATCGCGCCACCACGCGTGTCTTTGTCGTCGTCGGACGTGCGACTGTGACGAGGGAGCGTGTGTCGGTCTTCACCTGACGCAGCATCTCGCGAAGAGTCGCGCCCGCGTGATCCTCGCCGACAGCGGCGACGAGCTCACATCTCGCGCCGATCGTGACGATGTTGTTCGCAACGTTGGCCGCGCCGCCAAGGGCGAGCTTTCGCTCGCGGATGCGCACCACGGGGACGGGCGCTTCGGGCGAAATCCTCTCGACGTCACCCCTCAGGTAAACATCGAGCATCGCGTCGCCGACGACTACCACGCGGCGGCCCTGCGCCATCTCGAGAAGCGCCTTCAGCCTGTCCCGCGATATTCGCTCGATCATTGGCGAGCAAGTTAGACAGCCGTGGGGAGCGGAGCAAACCGGGCGCGTTTCGCGGCTTCTGCGTACATTTGTGCGCGAAAGCTCATGAGGGGTGGCTGCTACGCCGCCCGCTGCGGTAAACAGCTCACCGGACCTTCATTTGCTCGAACGCTTCAACGACGCCGCGAAGCGAAAAATTCAGTCGTTGCAGGAATTCTTCGTGCTCGGGGGCAAGGCCATCGGCTTCGCCTTCTCGCGTCCATTCTACCGAGCCGACCTCATCCAGCAGATGGAGTCGATCGGAGTGCAGTCGCTTCCGATCGTGCTGCTCACCGGGTTCTTCACCGGAATGGTGCTCGCGCTTCAATCCTCGGTGCAGCTCAAGACATTCGGTGCGACGATGTACATCGGCCGTCTCGTCGCCGCATCGATGATCCGCGAGCTGGGCCCGGTTCTCGCCGGACTCATGGTCGCGGGCCGCGTAGGGTCCGGGATCGCGGCGCAGATCGGATCGATGCGTGTCACGGAACAGATCGACGCGCTCAACACCCTCGGCACCGACCCGATCAGGAAGCTCGTGACGCCGCGGGTTCTCGCCGCGCTCATCATGATGCCGACGCTGACGGTGATCAACGACTTTGCCGGCATCCTCGGCGGCAACGTGATCGCCTCGGCGTACGTCGGCATCCCGACATCGTTGTACTGGCGCACGGTGTGGGAGCAGATTGCGGGAGGGGGATTTGTTTTCAAATATCTCCCGAACGATTTCATTCACGGATTGGTCAAGCCCTTCGTTTTCGGCGGCATCATCTCTCTCGTCGCGTGCAATTTCGGGCTGAAGACATCCGGTGGAACTGAGGGTGTCGGAGTCGCTACGACTCGCACTGTCGTTACGGCGAGCATCCTGATCCTCGTCGTCGACTATTTCATCACGCAGCTGCTGCTCGCGTTCCTTCCGACATGAGCGACGATCGACGGGACAGCGGGGACGACCGCCGGCAGCAGCCGCCGCCTGGCGCCGGCGAGGCCGAAGGCCCGATTCGGCGGACTGCCGACAGCGAGCGTGTCCGCGCCGCAATCAGGAGCGAGATCAAGGCCGACCGGCCGCCGGACCTGCCACCGACGATGGAATATCGGGCGATGGCGGCGAACAGGATCATCGAGCTCAAGCACGTCTACCTCGGTTTCGAGCGTCCGATCCTCGAGGACGTGTCGTTCGTCGCGCTTCAGGGCGAGACGATCGTCGTCGCGGGCGAATCGGGCACCGGAAAGTCGACGATTCTCAAGCTCCTGCTGAGACTTCTCGTGCCGGACCGGGGCGAGGTTTACATCGACGGCGACGAGATCACGAGTCTCAGCTTTCCGGACGCACTCAAGGTGCGCCAGAAAATGGGAATGGTGTTTCAGGGCGCGGCGCTATTCGATTCGCTGACAGTCTTCGAAAACGTCGCCTACCCGCTTCGCGAGCATACCACGCTTGGCGAAGACGAGATCGAGGCGCGCGTGCGCGAGAAGCTGAATTTCGTCGACCTCGACCCCGACCGGGTCATGCCGATGCTCCCCTCGGATCTCAGCGGGGGCATGCGGAAGCGAGTCGGAATAGCGCGCGGGATGGCCAACAACGCCAAGATCATGCTGTACGACGAGCCGACTTCGGGCCTCGACCCCCTCACCACCGCCACGATCACTCATCTCATAATCAAGCTGCAGCGCGAGCTGGGAGTAACGAGTATTGTGGTGACGCACGATATTAGGTCTGCTTTCCGGATGGCGAGCAGGATCGCCGTTCTAAACGACAGGAAGATTTGCTTCTTCGGCACTCCGGAAGAGATGTCCGGAAGTGACGACCAGTACCTGCGCGATTTCCTTGGCGGATTCTGAATGAAACGATCGACTGTTATTACCTGGGACCAGCTGAAAGTCGGAGCGGTGATTCTGGTGGCGCTCGTCATCATGGGCGTCGCCATCCTGAAGCTCGGACAGGCTGCACATCTTTTCTCGAGCAGGTACAGCCTCGTGAGCTTCGTGCCCAACACGGCCGGACTTCGAGTCGGTGGCCAGGTCACTGTTGCCGGCCAGCTTGCGGGAGCCGTGAAGGCGATCGAGTTCCTCCCGGTCGACGCTGATACCATGAAGAACCTGCGCATCACCATCGAAGTCGATCGGGATGTGCAGGCTCAGGTTCGCCGCGATTCGCAGGCCAAGCTCAAGACGCTCGGACTTCTTGGTGACAAGGTGTTCGACATCACGCCGGGCACGCCGCGATCCTCAGTGCTCCAGGACGGCGACACGCTGCGGCTCGGTGAAGCGCTCGACTACGAGGCAGTGCTCGTTCAGGCTTCAGGCGCGCTCGATCAGGTGGTCTCGCTCACCGGTTCGCTCCAGAAGGTTGCGGACGGGGTGGTGCAGGGGGAAGGAACAGTCGGACAGCTTCTCACCAATCGCGATCTCTTCGACAACCTGAACTCCACTCTGGCCACCACCAACAATCTCATGGCGCGGCTGCAGAATCCGCGCGGCACCGTGGGCCAGCTCTTGAACGATCCAACCTTGTACAACAACCTGAACCGCGTGCTCGCGTCCGCGGATACACTCGTCGCGCAGCTCGAGACCGGCATCAGCTCCGGCAATGGAAGCGTCGGAAAGCTGCTCAAGGATGACCAGCTCTATACCCGTCTTCTCTCTGCCGTCAGCGGAGTCGACACGCTGGTAACGACGATGTCGAAGGGCAACGGCACAGTGAAGCGTCTCTTTACCGACGAGCAGCTCTACAACGAGCTGCTGAAGTCGGTGACGTCGCTCAACGAAGTGCTGACTGACGTCCGCCGCGACCCGAGACGCTATACGCGCGGGCTGATCAAGGTATTCTGAGCTACGAGCTACGAGCTACGAGCTGCGAGCAAACTGCTCGTCGCTCGTCGCTCGTAGCTAGTAGCTCGTTATCTTTGAACTCATGGTGAGCCATGAGCTCGACGTAGTAGTCACTCGGGGAAACGCGGTAGAATCGTGTCACCGCGTCCACGGCGCGGTGGTGGACGCGTGCGACCGTCTGGTCGGAAAGGCGGGAGACC
>DASWQD010000320.1:0-2841 GCA_036398255.1 Gemmatimonadaceae bacterium
AACTCCCAGGATTTCAAGCGAAATCCCATCCCGATGAACAGCCTGCTTCAGCCCGGGAAGAGAGTGGTGTTTCGCTACCGGCGCGACGACGTGCCGAAAGTGAGCAGGCTCGTGGTTGCGCAGTGCCCGGCCGGCAAATGCGGAAGAGTGCAGATATCGCTCATCGGCCCCGACATGTCGCGCATGCAGCGCGTTCAGACCGAGGGGTTGCTGCGCCGCGCGGCCGCTGGTGGCCGTGTGCCGCTTCCGATCCGCGTTGCCGTACCGCCTTTCGATGTGTTTGGAACCGGAACGCCGAGCATCGCCATAGCCGGCGCGGAGATGACGCAGCTGAACGAAGGACTCCGCGAATTGGTGAACGTGAAGGGCGACGGAATCTTCGTCGTGAACGTCACTGTTCCTTCGATCGCCGGTGATGCGGGACTTCGCAGCGGTGACGTCATAGTGAGAGTCGAGAAGCAGCTGGTTCAGAATCCCGGCCAGCTCATACAGCTCATGCTCGAGGCGCCGGACAACTCGCTGCTGCTTCAGGTCCTGAGAAAGCAGAAAGAGCAGAATCTCACGCTTCGCTGGTAGAACTCAGTCGAGCTTTCTCGACTCGGGGACCAGCGAGGCGTGAATCGACAGCGCGGCGATCGCCCCGTCAGCAGCGGCGGCGATTGCGAGCTGCGGCCCACCGACAATATCTCCCGCCGCAAAAACATTCTTCACTGACGTGTGATAGTGCTCGTCGATCTCGATGAGCGAGAATTCGTCACGCTTGCATTTGAGCTGCGCGCCGAGATCATCAGCCGGATACTGACCGATGGCGAAATACAACCGGTCGCAGTCGAGACACATCCCGCCATCGAGGTTGAGAGCCCGAATCTCACCGTCCTTTGAGGAAATGTTCCTCACCTCGGCCTCGAGCACGGGAATGTTGAGCGCCTTGAGCTTTTCGAGATGCTCAGCCTCCATGTTCGGCGGCTCGCCGTTGGTGCAGATGACGATCTTGTCTGTCCACGTGGTGAGATTGAGGGCCATGCCAACTGCTTTTCTTCCCGATCCCACAACTACCGTCTTGCGTCCGCGCGTTTCGTATCCGTCGCAGTCGGGGCACACGTGCGCCGTCTCGCCGTAGCAGTCACCCAGTCCGGGAATGTCGGGCCATACGTCCCTGATGCCGATGCACAGCAGCAGTCTTCTCGACTCGATGATGCGTCCCTTGTCCAGATCGAGGACGAACCTTTCGCCATTCGTGTTGCGAACCTTGCACACCTCGTCATCCACGAGCTCGACTCCGAATTGTTCGGCGTCGGCACGGCCGCGCGCGCGAAGTTCAGGCGAACGGATTCCCTGGGAGCCAAGAAAACCGTTGATGCCGCGCGTCTCCCAGTTGCGAGGGTCGCCCGAGTCGATGAGCACCACCGAGTGCAGGTAGCGCGCGAGCCAGAGTGACGCCGTAAGACCGGCAGGCCCGCCGCCGACTATTGCGACGTCGTAAACATCATTCTTGAGATCTGGTGTGGAGGCCATGACGCGCGGGGGTGCAAGAAGAAGTCCGCACGTCTACGTGCGCAGGAAAGTCTCCACTGTCGAAAAGAATTCCTCAGGCGCTTCCCAGAAAGGCATGTGGCCCGCGTGCTGGATAATCGACACC
Source organism: Gemmatimonadaceae bacterium (assembly GCA_036398255.1). Classification (GTDB taxonomy): domain Bacteria; phylum Gemmatimonadota; class Gemmatimonadetes; order Gemmatimonadales; family Gemmatimonadaceae; genus UBA4720. Next base: position 1,640 of record DASWQD010000320.1, read on the forward strand.
TGTGACCCGGGAATCAGTCGCGCGATGGACTCCGGAACGCTCACGTCGAGAAGATCGTGATCTCCGTGAACGATGAGAGTCGGCACTTTGATCGTCGCGATCCTCTCTGTCCAGTCGTACCCTTCCCGCCGCAGGCGCGCCGCGACTGCCGCACCCGTTCCGCTGTTTGCGCGCGGCGACGAAAAGATCGACGCAAAATCGCTATCGGCAAACCACGCCGGATAAAGCGCCGAAGTGTAGGCCGCGTGCGCATCGATGTTGTCTTCGTGCAGCGCCGATGGATTCAGTGCCGCAAGCGCGTTGCGCCGCTCACCATCCAGCCGCTCGAGTGCGGCGGGATGCAGCCGCGCCAGCCACTCACTCGTTGGCCCAACCGCATCCACGAGCACGAGACGACCTACTGCCTCCTGATCCTGCGCAGCGGCGAGCATCGCAATCCCGCCGCCCCATGAATGACCGAGCACATTCCATCGCTCGATTCCCAGTGCTGCCCGGATGGCGGGGACATCGCCTGCGTCATACTCGATCCGTGCCCCTCGTGCACCGGGGGGCTGCCGGGATTTCCCCCGGCCACGCTGGTCGAAGAAGACTAGCTGCCGGTTTGCGGCGAGCGGCGCGAGCGCCGGCCACAGAACTTCGTGGCCGAAGTGAAGTCCGCCATTGATGCAAAGGAGCGGCAGCGCGTCATCGACTCGCGGGCTCGTGTAGATCGCGAATTCAAGTCCCCGCGCCTGAATCATTCTCCTCTCGAGCGAGGTCGCCTTGCCCTGTTTTCTTCGAAACGCGAGGAAGCGTGCCCGCGCGGATCCATGTGGCGTGTCGTAATTGCTCATTCGGGTATCTTACTCTCCAACCGGCCAACGAATCTCATCCAGGCCCCGACCTCAACCATACACTCACAATGCGATTTGTAATGCCGTTCGCTGTCTTCTACGCGTGTGGCCTGTTCTCCACCGTGGTGTCCGCGCAGTCCCCGGGCAAGTCCGATTCCGCGACAGTAGTCGAGACGGTGGAGCGGTATCATGCCGCTCTGGAATCAGGCGACAGCGCGACGGCGCTCGCGCTGCTGGCGCCTGATGCCTCCATTCTCGAATCAGGCGGAATCGAGACAAGAAGTGAATACCGGTCGCATCATCTGTCGGGCGACATAGCGTTTGCGCGGGCGGTAAAATCGAGGCGGAACCCGATAGCCGTCACCCTTT
>DASWQD010000321.1:0-4031 GCA_036398255.1 Gemmatimonadaceae bacterium
CAGGGTGAACCGTTTACCGGCGCGTCTTACCGCATAAATGAACAGTTAGGTTTTCATGACTCAATCACCCAGTAGAGTGAGCACATCATCCATGCAATCCCACTGATGTCGACAGTGCTTCGGAGGGTCGAGGCAGCGGCCGCCGCGCTTCTGACGCTGGCCGCAATCTGGATTCATTTCGTCGCGGCGCGCTCTCTTGGCGGACTCTGGCGCGACGAGGCCAACACGGTTGGACTGGCGACGATGCCCACCATCGGCGAGGTCGCCAGTAACCTCCAGTACGACTCGTTTCCGATTCTGTGGCTCGCCGTCATCCGGGAGTTCTCTCTTCTCGCCGGCCCGCTGAACGACCCGGCATTTCGAGCGCTTGGATTCGTCGTTGGAGTCGGAGTTCTCGCAATGCTGTGGCTCAACGCCCACACTCTCGGGCATTCATTTCCCCTCTTCTCTCTGGCGCTGCTCGGCTTCAGCCCGAGCCTGATCATCTGGGGAGATTCAATGCGCGCGTACGGCTTCGGAATCCTGTTGATCCTGCTCACTGCCGCTCTGCTCTGGCGTTTCGTCGAGCAACCGTCGACCGGCCGCTTGTTCGCCTTCGGCGTCGCATCAGTCGCAAGCGTGCAGACTCTTTTCTACAACTCTGTGCTTTTGCTCGCGATCTCCACCGGAGCGGTGATTGTCTGCGCGATGGACCGCGCGTGGAAGACGGCCCGCATGATAATCCTGGTCGGCGTCGTGTCCGCCGTGTCCATGCTGGCGTACGCGCCCGTGATTCGGTCAGCGAGCGGATGGAACGTGCTCGTTCGAATGTCCGACTACACGCTCGACTGGTTCTGGCAGAAACTCGAGGAGGCGGTCGTGCCGGCCGGATCGTGGGCGTTGGACGTGTGGTTTGTTCTGGTCCTGCTGGCTCTCATAGGGGGAGCGTTCGCCGCGCTGGGCCCCCGTGCCCGCCGGGCAACAGCATCGCCGAAGCAGAATGCCGCGGCACAGACACGAGGGCAGCGGAGACGTGCCCGGCGCCAACACCAGGCCGCACCCGCAGACCAGAATGTCGAGCTCCTGCTTTCACCGCGGCAGCGTCAGGTCGCTGTATTCGCCGCTGCGACTCTCATCATCGTCGTCCCGGGAATTTTTCTTTTTCTCGATCGCCTCTCTTATCCAACACAACCCTGGTATTACCTGTCGCTGCTGGCAATGGTGGCGTTGTGCATCGATGCGATTTCCGGGGCGCTCGTCAGCAACCGATGGGCGCGCATCCTGAGACTGATAGTCATTGCGGTGATTGCAGTAGCGAGCTTCACGAAAGCTTCGCAAATCGTTCGAGTGCGACTCACGAATGTCGACCTGGTCGCCGCGCAGCTTCGGAGCGCGACTGAGAAAGGCGACGTGATCATTGTCGCTCCGTGGTATCACGGTGTCACGTTCTCACGTTATTACCGGGGAAGTGCCGAGTGGATGACAATTCCCCCGCTCGGGTTCCACCGCTTTCATCGCTATGATCTCTTCCAGAATGCGATGACGGCAGCCGATCAAACCGAGCCCGTTCGGGCGGTGATTGAAAAAGCGCATGCCGCGCTGCAGAGCGGGCATCGCGTTTTCATAGTCGGCTGGTTCGGATTCCCGCCACCGGATCAACCCCTCACGACTCTTCCGCCGGCTCCCCTGCCCGACGGCAGCTGGCCGTCGGACATGTACGCGATGGAGTGGGCGAAGCACGTCGCGCAATCGCTGCAAAGAATGGCAACGACGATAACACCGACACCTGTGGAGGCTCCGGCGCGTGTCAATCCATTCGAGGATGTGTCACTGATCGTCGCGTCGGGGTGGCGACCCTGACCTGCCTGCCTAGACTTGTTGCGTACTCGCGCTAGAAAGGGAAAGGGTTTTGTGAGACCGGTGAGACCGGTGAGACCGGTGAGAACTACGAAAACCATCTTTGTGGTTTTTTAAGAAACGTAAAAACGTAGTTCTGGGTTCCTCACCGGTCTCACTGGTCTCACAAAACCCTTTCCCTTGCCGCCGGAACAACAAATAGTCGAGCAGCGAGCTACTTCCCCGCCACCTCTGTCCCGCTGACGATGATCGGCACACGCACACGCGCTCCCGTCGGCCATACCCACACTTCGAGCGACATCGTTCCCGATCGTGTCGGCGTGTAGTTGAAATCCGCCGTCTCGCCGGGACCCATGACTGTATTCGCTGTCCTCACTGTCTGAAGCACCGACGGCAGATCTGCCCCGTCCTTTGCCACCGCAGTCCAGCTCGCCACACTCGAGTCATCGCCGAGGCGGAATTGAAGAATGCGATCGGCATGAATGCTCAGGATGCGGAGCCGATTGGTCTCGCCAACTTTCATGCGAATGGGTCGCGCGGTCGCGGAGCCGTTCACCAGGAGAGTACCCGGCCCTGCCTTGAGGAAAGTCTCCAGGCCGCCACCGCCCGCGACGACGACGTGATCGTGCGTCGTATCGCGCGGCGCATCGGTCACGATGATTGCGCCGTACATCCCTGAGCCGATCTGAAGCATCTCGTGAAGATGCGAGTGGTATGGAAACGTTCCACTTCGAGGCGGCGTGAATTCGGCAACGAAGGAATCCGCCGGAGCAATGGGCTGCATGATGCGGGGGCCCAATCCGCTGAAGCCCGGCACGCCGTCCGGGAAGCTCTCGATCTCGAGCCCATGCCAGTGCACGCCGGTAGGCTCGTTCATGTTGTTCTTCACGACGATGCGCACCGGCTCGCCACGCCGGAGCTCCAGGACCGGTGCCGGTATGCGCACAAAATCACGCGCGGGCGCAGAATCGCCATTCTGGAGCACAAATCCATACGCCGTCTGTCCGCCTCTCAGACCGAGCGGACGTTTTTGCGCGAGGAGCCGGAGTGTGCGCCGATTCGCGACGACCGGCTCGCGATAGCCGGGCGATGGCGTGACGTGCATGCCTATCACGAGACCGCGCATCTGGTGACCGACATGACCTTTCTGATCCTTGGCCGCTGCGTGATGGCCATCGTGTCCGACGTACGGATCCGGCGACCCGTGCAGAGAAACGTGGTCACCAACGTGACTCGCGAAATGACAATGGAATACCCAGTTGCCCGGAGTGCTCGGCACCCACGAGATGGACATTGTCCCGCCGATCTGCATCACCTGCATGTTCTGGAGCGGCTGTCGCTCGAAAGCGATCGCAGTGTCAGCGCGCTCGCCGCCGCGCCTAGTCACGCGGAAGTAGAATCCGTGGAGGTGCATCGGATGCTCGATCGCCGCGGCGTTGATGAAGCGCCAGTGCACCGAGTCGCCCTGCGTGAGAGTGAGTCGGTCATTGTGGGGCCACGCCCTTCCATTGAACACCAGCACGCTCTCGAACGGCCGGTCGGGATAGCCGTGGAACCATTCGGTGACGACCCAAACCTGATCACGTCGTTTAGCGAGTGATGCACCAGGCGGGTCAACGATGAGAGCGCCTGTGAGCTGGGAGTCGAGCCAGTCGCGATCGGTCCACGAGGTGAGGCCTTTCAGCACTCCCCAGTAGAAGAAACTTCCCACGGAATCGAGCGTGAACGTGATCTCTCTCGACGCTCCTGCGGCGATGTGGAGGGTGTCGTCTTTCGCCTTGAGAGACTGCCTGAATCCGCTCATCATGATCGCGGAATCGGAGCGGTTTCTAAGTGTGAGGCGCACTTTGGTGCCGACTTCCGCGCGCAGCATCGGCCCCGGCACCTGCGGCGCCTTGTCCCGCTCGGCAAGCGCGAGAATTCGCACGACCGGATCTTCCGGGCCCTCGGCTCGCCACGCTGCCTCGACGATGTCGAGCGCGAGAGCGAGAACGCCGTTCACTTTCGTTCCTGCGGCGATGCGATTCTGATTGCTGACCGCCATCGGCGCATTCGCAACCGGGCGCGGCAGCGGAAGGCGAGGCGGCGGCTTCACGATGGCGTCCTGCAGGAGTGGCGTCGCCACCCAGACCATTCCCACCACCACAGTATGTAGCATCGCCGTCTCCGCCCTTTGATGGATGTGCTCTAAGCTG